>JACONB010000024.1:15790-27501 GCA_014323965.1 Prochloron sp. SP5CPC1
AAGACAGCACCAGGGGAAGAAGGGGAGGAAATGGATTTGGTATTGGAGGCGATCGCAGCATTAGTGCCATATTCCCTCATACCCGGCAATTCCTGACCAAAATAAGATATTCCTTGACAAAATGCTGGTATTGTGGTATCTGCGGTCATAGGGTATTCTACCTCTTATAACAATTAGGATTATTAAATAAATCTTACAATTTTCTTGGTATTGGGAGAGGAAAAGCTGTTAAGATATTCTAAGATTTTACCAAAAAGCGATTCACCGAGATACGTTATAATGTGTTAGCTATATACCAGTCAATATCATCTGATGGCTTGTCAAGATGAGCTATTGGACTTTCCCAAACCGGAAAATTCCCAAACCACAAACAAGTTTTGCTCCCTTTGTGGATCTCTTTTATTGCTTGGTCAAGGGGGATTTTGCATTACCCCACACCCTTTTCCCCATGGTTCGAGGTTTAATAACAGACGGGCAGAAGTATTGAATATTGAAAAAAATCACCAGAGAGTAAATTGCTATAATAGTATTGTATTAGATTATGTTATATTAAAAAATGAGCTATTGCCTTAATCCTAACTGTCACAAACCGGAAAATCCTAAGCACAATAAGTTTTGTCAGTATTGTGGTTCCAAGTTGCTGTTGCGAGAGCGTTACCGCGCTTTAAAACAAATCGGTCAAGGTGGTTTTGGCAAAACTTTCTTAGCAGTGGATGAAGATAAACCCTCCAAACCTCCCTGCGTCATTAAGCAATTTCTACCTCAGACAAAAGGGACGAAAACCTTGGAGAAAGCAGCCCAATTATTTCAGCAAGAAGCAATTAGATTGGATGACTTGGGTAAACACGACCAAATTCCCGAGTTGTTGGCATATTTCCAGCATAACGGTAGGTTATATTTAATCCAAGAGTTCGTGGATGGGCAAAATTTAACCGAGGAACTAGCAATAGAGGGTTCCTTCTCCGAAACCCAGATTCGCCAATTGCTCAATAGTTTACTCCCCGTACTGCAATTTGTCCACGACCATAGGGTAATTCACCGGGATATCAAACCGGAAAACATCATTCGCCGTCGCTCCGATGAACAGCTAGTTTTAGTTGATTTTGGCGCTGCTAAGTTCGCTACGGGAACAGGGTTATTAAAAACAGGAACAGTCATCGGCACTCCTCAGTATACAGCACCAGAACAAGGATTGGGTAAAGCAGATTTTCCTAGCGATATCTATAGTTTGGGGGTAACTTGCATTCATTTACTCACAGAAGTTGACCCTTTTGAGTTATTTAGCACCAGTGAAAATAACTGGGCCTGGCGGCATTATTTAAAGACCCCTGTCAGCAATAAGTTGGGACAAATTCTGGACAAGATGGTGCAAATGGCCACCAGACACCGCTATCAGTCAGCAAGGCAGATATTAGCAGACCTGAAGGTGGAAAGCGGGGTAAGAAAGACAAAGAGAAAATCAGCCACTGCTACTACTTCTCTCAGACCCGTGATGATTGATGGCAAATATGGTTATATCAATCAAATGGGCAAAATGGCCATCGGGTTACAATTTGATGGAGCGAGAGAGTTTTCAGACACAGGGTTAGCAGCCATTCAAATGGGCAAAAAATGGGGCTATATCAATCAGCAAGGGCTGATAACTATCCCACCTCAGTTTAAGGTGGCCCTGAACTTTGCCCAAGGACTAGCAGCAGTCAAAATCGGTAAGTGGTTGGGAATAATTCAAAAATGGGGTTATATTGATGAGACAGGAGAAATGGTTATTCCACCTCAGTTTCATGAAGCATTCACCTTTGCTGAAGGGTTAGCACTGGTGAGAATTGGGGATAAGTGGGGGTATATCGACCAAACCGGAACCACTGTTATTTCCCCCCAGTTCGATAGTGCTGCCAGCTTTTCTCAGGGATTAGCAAGGGTGATGACCGGTTCCAAATGGGGCTACATTGACCAAACGGGACAAATAGTTATTCCTCCCCGAGATAATGGTCGAGACTTTGCAGAAAATCTGGCCGCAGTGGAGATTAATAATAAGTGGGGCTATATTAATTCTCAAGGAACTTTAGTTATTCAACCCCAGTTTAATGAAGCTTTGAACTTTGCTGAAGGATTAGCACCTGTTCTCATGCCGATTAAATTTTTGAGATTTATTACTAGGGGACAAAAATGGGGTTTCATTGACAAGACTGGTTTAACTATCATCGAACCTAAATTTGATGCCACTTTGGGATTTGCTCAAGGACTGGCTGCGGTGAAAATCAATCAAAAGTGGGGCTATATTAATAAGGTAGGACAGTGGGTGATTGAACCTCAATTCGATTTAGCTAGTAACTTTGTTGCAGGTATGGCAGAGGTTACCATTGAGGAGCAGTATCGTTATATTAACACAAAGGGAAAGTTTATTTATTAAAGGAATCCAGGATTACAAACTTCTATAATATAGTCTCATAGTCCACTTAAATAGAAGACCATATTTCTTGGATCCTCGGCGTACACTTTATGCAGTCTAACTATTGATGGTCGCAATAATCCTGCTTTTTTCCATTCTAAAATTTGAAAATCGAAAATAGTCCTAGTCGTTTTGCTGGTAATCCTTGCAAGTAGTACATCTTCATCGTTCAAATCTCGTCATAAATAGCATCTGCATCCCCGTAATCAGCGAAAAAATGCTCCGCAGCAAGGCGATTCCAATTGGATTTTTCTTCCTCTGACTGATCCGTTGATTCATGGACCAAAATAATTACTCTCACATCCGTATTGCTCGGCAATGATTTTAATAGTGCGTTAGGAAAATCTAGTTTTCCTTCTGGGGTAACTGTGGCAGGAAATTCGTAGGCTTTCATGTAAACCTCACGGGAGTTGGGAAACCGCCATCTTTAAAGTGGCGGGGGAACAACGACGCGGCAAATTTATTTGCCGTCCCCCACCAGGGGGGGGAGGGGATAAACCCCTCTAACTCCTCTTTCGAGGGTAAAGTGCGCTTCGCCAACCCACCCCTACCCACCCACCCCTACCCCCTCCCAGGAGGGGAACCGGGAGGGGGAAAGGGGGTGGGTACTTTCCTAATAGCACTGTCTTACCCCGAGTAAAACTGTTTAACTATTGGGTTCTAGAGCCTAGAACTAGCGACGCATTCTAGGGTAGGAATTTTAACTAAAAACTTGCCCTTGCCCATAACGTAGTCCTCAAAGGACTGAGGCTGGTCAGCTATCTAAAGGAGAGGCACGAGAGCAACGTCTCTTTAGAGCGGGGTGCTGACTGCTGTTTTGGAACTAAATATATAAATATTATATCATGACACTGTGCGGAGCGCTATATGTTGCCCAGCGAATTACTCATTCACCGTTATAATGGAGAGACAATTGTACCGAAAAAATTATCCCTGGACGAGGGAGCGATCGCCCTGGCAAAAGAACAAATTGCCTGTTTCCAAAATTATCAGGGCAAAACCCAGGGAGAACTACTGCAAAAACTCCAAGAAGTAGAAGGAGATACCCCTGACTACCGGGTGAAACGAGGACTAGCTCACCTTCTGAAAAATAGCTTTTCTACTTTTGAAATTATCAGTCCCCTTGAACCCCAACTCCTCAGACGTCGGGTTTTTGGAGCAGCAGCTAACATTGTTACCACACCTGGTAATCGTCATAGCACCCTGGAAACCTTAGCCAGCAATCTTAGTAAGGAACTGAATCGGGAAGTTTTGCCCGTTGATATTATGACAGGACTTTACGCAGATTTACAAGAAAATCGCATCCTCACCCTATTCGAGCCCCCTACTCCAGAAGCTCTGATCCACCGCTATAACCTCTCCCAAGTCCAAGGTATTTTCTACCGTGCTATTCATATTATTATCAATGCTCATCGCAATGTTCCGGGACAATATAAACTGCTTTTTCGCTATCTCAAGTTATTTCAACTGATGGCTTATATTGAAGGGGATGCAGATACGGGTTTTACCATCACTATCGATGGACCTAGTAGCTTATTTAAACCCAGCACTCGTTACGGTTTAGCCATGGCTAAACTTTTACCTGCTCTGCTCCATGTTAGCAAATGGAGTCTGCAAGCGAAACTACAAAGTCGGGATTCTTATAGTGGCAATCTGAAAACCAGACGCTTTAGCCTCAATAATAAATGTGGTTTGAGGAGTCATTACCCTCCCGGGAAACCCTATGATAGCATGTTAGAAGCTTCTTTTGTCCAACGCTGGGAGAAAACCAAAACCCAGTGGCAGTTGGAAAGGGAAGTAGACTTGATTCCCATGCCCGGTAGTGTGATGATACCCGATTTTCGCCTCATTCATCCCGATGGACGGGATTTCTTACTGGAAATTGTCGGTTATTGGCGACCAGAATATTTAAAAAAGAAATTCGCCCAAGTGAGTCGCGCTGAAGGTTCCAATCTGATTCTAGCAATTTCTGAACGGCTGAATCTGGAGAAAGCGGGGGTCAAATTTACCCAACTACCCGTCAAGATTGTCTGGTTCAAAGATAAATTATTACCGAAAACAGTATTGGAGGTTTTAGAGGAAAATTAGGCAGGCGCTAGGATTAAAGACACCTGCCAAAAAGTTGCTCCAAGAGGAGACTAGTACAGTGCTTCTTCTTGGTGAGTCTCGATGACGCAATCGGAGGTGGGATATGCTACGCAGGTGAGAACGTAACCCTCTTCCATCTGGTCGTCATCCAGGAAAGACTGGTCAGACTGGTCAACGGTACCGGATACAAGCTTACCAGCACAGGTGGAACAAGCACCAGCACGGCAGGAGTAAGGTAAGTCAAGACCTTGCTCTTCAGCTACATCCAGAATATACTCGTCATCGGGTACTTGGATGGTGTTCTCTCCGTCTGGAGTCTTTAAAGTAACGTTGTAACTTGCCATGGTGTGTTCTTCTTCTCAAGTGATACAGCAGTCGCTACTTACCGCAAAGCGAATTTGGGAAGTGCCATATCTGATAGTAGGGGAAAAATGGCAATAGTTGACAGGGCATTAGTAATGAGATTCTGAATCGGATTTTAGATAAGTTTTACTTATATGATAAGGGAAAGCTAATCTGGGTATAGTTTTGGGGTATATTGTATAGCTGGCGATGCTTTTAACCCAATTCCATGTATTCATAGCGGTTGCTATAGGCTATAAATGATAGTTATGAATGGGAGTTTTTCATGAAAGTGGGATTGGTGGGCACTGGATATGCGGCTAAACGCAGGGCAGAAGCCTTGCAAGGGGACCAGCGAGCCGAGTTATTTGCCGTTTCAGGGCATACAACCGATGCAACAGCAGCATTCTGCCAAACCTATTCTGTCTCCTCTTTTGAGGATTGGGAGCAGTTGGTTCAGTCACCTCAAATAGATTTAGTTATCATTGCTACTGTAAATAAAAATCATGGGGCGATCGCCAGGGCTGCCTTAGAAGCAGGGAAGCACGTGGTTGTGGAATATCCCCTTTCCCTCAACCTGACAGAAGCAGAAGAAATTATTCACCTAGCTGAAAAGTCGGGGAAACTCCTGCACGTGGAACATATGGAACTCCTGGGGGGACTACATCAGGCTATCCGCCAATTCTTACCAGAAATTGGCAATGTGTTCTTTGCTCGTTACACTACCATTAACTCCCAACGTCCTGCACTTCGTCGCTGGATTTACAACCATGATTTATACGGTTTTCCCCTCACTGGTGCCCTCTCCCGGATCCATCGCTTCACGGACTTATTTGGTACGGTTACTTCTGTTAGCTGTCAGTCTCGCTTTTGGGAGATACCAGAAACCAATTATTACCGCGCTTGTCTCTGTAATGCTCAGTTGCGCTTTCAAAATGGGGTCATTGGATCTATTACTTACGGTAAAGGAGACACTTTTTGCCGTTCAGTTCGTACCTTTGAGTTGCTAGGAGATAAAGGAGACCTAATTTTTGAGGGGGAGCGGGGTATGTTAGTGCGGGGAGAGGAAAAAACACCCATTGAAGTTGCTAGTCGTCGCGGTTTATTTGCCAAAGATACCACTATGGTTTTAGACCATTTACTAGAAGGTAAACCTCTATATGTCTCTCCCCATGGTAGTTATTCTGCCCTGAAAGTTGCCGATGCTGCCCGTCAATCAGGGAAAGGAGGCTATGATAGTCTTTGAAGCTCGATTTATGCTCCAAAGCCCCTGGAGTGGTTCAATTAAATATTAATTTTTGTTGCTTGGGTTGACAAAATAGGAGATGGGTGTTATCTTTAGAGTATATGATATAATTGGAGAAGGTATATACTTATATTAACATAGTTCATCTACATAAACTTCTTTATGTTAACTAAGTAATCCTATATGAAATTAGAGCAATTGCATCATCTGAAGACAATACAAGGGCTGCTCATTATAAACCAAAGAAACCTAAGCAAAGACCCCATCAGTTATTGTTGAACCATTAAAGAGAGTTCCCGTGTTATTACTAGAACTCAGGTCATAAACATGGTTGCCGATGACATTATTGAAGTCATAATAGCTCACCAGGTTAGACTCAAAGCCGGAAAGGAAAGTCCTTGGTTATAATTAGCCTGAATCTGTTCTGCCGTGAGGACTTCATCGAAAATGCGCACCTCATCAATTTGCCCATCGAAGTAACTGGTTTCATTTTCGGTGCTACCCCCCAATCGGATGTGCTCTTGTCCATTTAAAGCGTTACGAAAGCCGGTGTTCAGGGTTCCATTTTCTTGACCATTGACAAACACTTTAATCGTTCCGGTAAGTTGGTCCCTGGTGGCTGCCACATGAACCCACTCTCCGGTGGCTACATTGGAGGTAGAAGCTACGGACTGAGTAGTCCCCCCTCCCCCGGCAGTGGGTTGACCAACGCCGAAGACTGCTTTCCCGTTGAGAACTGACAAGCCAAAGTCGTTGTTGGTCGCACCTCGTGCATCAGCGTTGATTATCTGGTTGCCGTCCCAAAACTGGCTCTAACCTTGAGAATTCACCGCATCGGAGGTTTTTATCCAAGCCGACAAGGTAAAGCTTCCGGACACGGTGCGGTCTATTTGGACGTAATCATCCACCCCATCGAAACTCAGGGCTTTATCTGCTGTTGAGAAGCGATTCTCAATGCCAATTTGGCTGTTATGATAGAGATTCTGAATTTGGGGGGCATTCAGGGCTTGGTTTACCACCACTGCATCGTCTATCTGACCGTCAAAATTCCTGTTGCTGACGTTACTGCGACCAATGTAGTTCAGGGCGCTGTTCACGGAGGTGGGGGGAACCAGGTTGGTATCTGTTGTCCCTGCTAGTGCTCCATTTTTATAGACGCTCAGGGTGCCTGTTTCTGAGATGGTTGCGGTAACATGAACCCAGGTGTTGGTTTCCCAAAAGTCCTCAATTGTTAGTGAGGCTGCGCCCTGCCCTTGATAACTAACACGGAAGATTAAATCATCGCCGGTGCGTCTGTTAAGTAATTGTACTGAACCATTGCCAAAGTCAAAGATCCGGGACCAGTACTGGAAAGTGTCATAGTTGACATTCGCGGCGAAGGTGAAGGCTCCTCCTATTTCTAGGTTGGCTCTCTCCTGTTGTTTCGTTTAGTTTTACTAAGTTGGTGCCGGTTGGTTCCTTTCCCCCGGTAGAGCTTTAATTCCACAATTCAATGGATATGGAGCATTGAATTTTGTCTACTTGCCATTTTGGCTACGGCGTATCAAAGATAATTTCGCCGTTCGGTCTTAACGAGGTTTAAACGGAAGGTTCGGTTTTTTTTTGTTAGGTAATCACTACCTTGATTCCTCCTACTTTCTTTGGGTCACCTTAGTTCCCCTCTAGATTTCAGGCGGATCATCGTAAACCTTACCTTTTACTTCACAAATTTTCAACCTTCCAACTATTTCCCTCTTGCTCCTAACCCTTAATCTCTAGGGCTTTGGTTACTTTCGGGGTCTGCATTCCAGCTGTTTCATTGCTTACTAGGCTGTGACCGGACTCAAAGAGTCTTTTCCGTGAGGGTTAGGGGTGGAAATCCCTAAAGGACGCGGTGTCCCATACTAAGCGACCAGTTCAGGTCGCGCATATATTTCTACCTCTTGGTTCTTGTAACTGAAAGTACCAGCTATCTGGGTATCAGTACCTAATATATCCGATAATATCCGCAGACCTACCAGAGAGGCTTCGGGATCCGCACCGCTCACACCGATACCATTGTTCCCCTTTCCCGCTGCTACTCCTGCTACAGAGGTACCATGAGAATCAAACAAATAGGCGGGTGAGGGATCGTTGTTGTTGCCTACTTTCGTCCCAACCGTAAACATCATCCACATAACCGTTGTTGTCATCGTCGATGCCGTTCCCGGCAATTTCATCTGGGTTGGTCCAGCGATTGCCTATTAGGTCCGGGTGATCGTGTTGGAAGCCGCTCTCAACTATAGCGATGACCACTCCCCTTCCCCGCACTAAGTCCCAAGCGGAACGTTGGCATCGGCTCCTACTGTGCCGCCAGTTTGACCTGTGTTGTGTAAGTGCCATTGATCACGGAATAAAGGATCGTGAGGGATATAGGGATATAAGCCATGATTATTTTACTCGCTCTTAGCCTATATCCTAATGTATATCCCTCTTTCTTCGAGACTTTTACAAAGTTTGTGTAAAGTTTTCCTGAGATTTTCCTAAAATTTTACTGAAAATAGGAAATGTTTGTTCTAATGTCTTGAGAACATTACCACCCTACTACCGGGCTGGAAGACCCCGCCCCTACTCTCCCTGGGGATATTCATCCCATAAATCGGTGGTTTCCCGCAAGCTCTGATGATTACCATTACCTAAGATGAGATGATCCAGGAGGGGAATGGATAAAAACTGTGCTCCTTGCAATAACTGCACCGTGAGATGAATGTCTTCTTCACTGGGTTCCACATTCCCTGTGGGATGGTTATGAGCGATAATCATCTTGGTGGTTCCCTGTCGGATCGCTTCCCGGAAAATCTCCCGAGGATGAGCTAATGTTTCTGTAGCAGTACCGATGCTAATCACTTGGGTACCGATTAAACCATTCTTAATATCCAGGAGTAAAACCGCAAATCGCTCTTGGGTTTGCCACATCAGCTCGTGACTTAAAGCAGCAGCAGCAGCTGCCGGACTATCCATAATCGCCTTTTCCGAGGGTCGAAACTGGAATGCTCGCTTCCCCAGTTCCACTGCTGCTGTAATAGCGGTAGCTTTAGCGGGACCAACACCGGGAATAGCCATCAACTCCTGGGGACTAATATCTCGCAGCACGTCCAGAGGATCCCGCTTGTGTTGACTCAACTGCTGCAAAATATACTGCCCTAAACCTACTGCGGACAGTTTTCCTGAACCTTGACCTGTCCCTAGCAGAATCGCGATTAGTTCAGCGGTGGCTAAGTTATTCGCTCCGTTAGTTAATAATCTCTCCCGGGGACGTTCGCTGACGGGGATATCGGCGATTCTGAGGGTGTAGGTCATATTAATTATCAAATAACAATGAACAATTGATTTAATGGCTGCTTCGGCGATTATAGATACAATAATCCATTGTCTACTAGCAATGGACGATAGACATCGATCGATACAAATTCGCCATCATGTGCGCTTAACGTGACGATTCCTTTTTTTTCAACACTTTTTGTCTAGAGTAACTTAAGATAGCAAAAAAAAACCCTGATTCTGAGGATAACCGAACTCATGGCTCAAACTCCATTACAACCCCTCAGTGTGGGGAATGTCGTCAGGGCAGCATTTCTGCTCTATCGCGATCCGGCGGGGACGCCGGATCTGCGCTACCGCGCAGCCCGCCTTTCAACTTACTTAGGAATTGCCGTCCGAGCTAGCTTGTGGGCATTACTTCCTCTTTTAGTCATTCTACCCATTCCTTTCCTATTTCTTTTCGATACAGTCGGTTTGTCTATTTTATGGATTGGGATTCCAGTTGGCTCCATCTTATTAATTTTCGGCTCGGCTAAATATATAACTAATTTAGCACTTATCTCTCGCTTGGCTTTTGGTTTCTTAGCCAATAAACCAGAAACGGTGCAGGAAGCCAGCTTTCATGTGATTCCAAAGATGTGGCGATTTTTGCAGGCTTCTTTCTTGACATTTTTGATTATTTTTGGAGTATATATCGGTTTGTGTCTCGCTATCTTAATCTGTGTGTTGGTGGGTTCACTTATTTTCAGTATTTCTCAAAATAATGTATTAGTTTTGTCCCTCCTTGGTTTATGAGGAATTGTTGCCTTAGTGGTTGCAATAGTTGCTTGGATACGCTTGATTATTCGATTTTCGCTTATCGAGGTTCCCCTCGCTATAGAAAATCAATTGAGTGCTTCTCAAACCATCTCTCGAAGCTGGAAGTTAACTCAAGGTTATGTGGCTAAAATCTGGTGGATATTCATCGTGGCAGCATTAATTACTTTACCCATTCAACTGGCTGCTTATTTTTTGGC
The DNA here is from genome assembly GCA_014323965.1 of Prochloron sp. SP5CPC1. Taxonomy (GTDB): domain Bacteria; phylum Cyanobacteriota; class Cyanobacteriia; order Cyanobacteriales; family Prochloraceae; genus Prochloron. The sequence continues at coordinate 26,211 of JACONB010000024.1, forward strand.
TAGCTTGATTCAAGGGATTATAACCGAAATTGTTGTAGTGGATACTAATTCTCCGATTCTTCAAGCTATACTATTTTTAGTGAGTTGGATAATCGGACTTATTTTTGGCGTTTTTCTAGTTCCATTCTGGCAAACCATTAAAGCAACTATTTACTACGATATTCGGAGTCGTAAAGAAGGATTAGATATCCAATTAGGCAATTAACTAAGCCAAGCTTAATGAGAAAGAAACGCAATAATTGCTCTAGGGATTCAGATATCAGCAGACCAGTAGTTGACGGTGGGCAATGCCCACCTACGAATAATTAAGATTGGGCGAAGACTTGAGCAGCAGCAGCAACTCCTGCACCGGGTTTTAATCCTTCATGACCTATTTCTTGTAGAGTCGCTTCCAGGGCTGATATAGTCGTTAGTATATCCCGATCCCCCACAAATCCCAAGTGACCGATGCGGAAAATCTTCCCTTTCAAACTGTCTTGTCCTCCCGCTAAAGCAATATCAAATCGCTTTTTCATAATTGCGCGAATTTCTTCTGCTTTCAAAGGTGCCGGCTCTACCGCAGTAACCGCCGTACTGGTGGCTGAGTCTGGTGCTAGGAGTTTTAAGCCCAAAGCTTTGGTCGCACTCCGGGTAGCTTCTGTTAAGCGCCGATGACGGGCAAATATATTGCTTAACCCTTCTGCTTTCATCATCTTCATGCTCTCTTGTAACCCGAAGATTAAGTTAACTGGGGGGGTAAAGGGGGTGGTGTTTTTGGCCGTTGATTTGCTATAAGATTTTAAGTCCAAGTAAAAACGGGGCAATGTCGCTTTTTCGTATGCTCCCCAAGCTTTCTCACTCACAGCAACAAAGCCCAAACCGGGGGGGATCATGTAACCTTTTTGGGAACCAGAGGCTACTACATCTAATCCCCAGGTATCGATAGGTACATTCACCGCTCCTAAACTGGTGACTGCATCGACAATAATTAAACTCTCCCCATGTGCTTTGACGTATTTATTGATGGTTTCTAGGTCATTGAGAACTCCGGTGGAGGTTTCAGAATGGGTAATGATGACTGCTTTAATTGCTTTCTCTTTGTCTGCTTCTAGTTGAGCACGGAACAGTTCTGGTACCAAGGGTTCTCCCCATGGGGCGCTGATTATTTCCACCTGCAAACCGTAAGCTTGACTCACCTTTGCCCAGCGATCGCCGAATTTCCCGTTTACCCCCACTAAAACCCGATCCCCCGCACTGAGAAAGTTAATAATTCCTGCTTCCATGACTCCCGTACCGGAAGCAGTGAGGGCGA
>JACONB010000025.1:0-11627 GCA_014323965.1 Prochloron sp. SP5CPC1
GTTATACTGGAGCCAATATTGTTCGTTTATTATTGGATTGTCTAAACCTGTTGGAGATAAATTGAATTCTTCCATGGGTTTTATATCCTTTTTTTTGACGTTCCCACTATAATATTATTTCTTGAATAATGTCAAGTGGTTTAGCAAAAATTTCTTGAATTTTATTTTTTGAGTATTCCATGAGTTTTCACTGAATTGTAATTGAAAAACAAAAATCCTGTATCACTCTCTCTATAGATGATTCAGAGGTTTTTACTTCTTCTTCGTCCTGTTGCCATATTTTCTAATTCGCTGGAAATGGAAAGAATTAAGGCACTGAAACCATTGCTCTCCATGCATTCTAGCCTCCATGTTCTCTGCGTTGCTTTTATCTACTTTAGGGGAAAACATCATTGATTCTGATTAAAACCCTGTAGAGGCGATTTTGAATCACTAAGTATTTTTAACCAATTACCACCAACAGCAATTTTGGTGAGCAGGAGATAGAGAAACCCCTATTTCTCTACTAAATATTTGACTCACCTGGGTTGGTGGGCAATACTCACTCTACTGAAACTATTCTTCGTTAGCTTGATTATCTTCTTGTTTTCCCAAATATTCGTCAAATAAACTAAATAATTTCTTTAGTGCATCTCTCTCATCTACTGAATGGATAAATACTAACATAGCCCAAGAAAGCTCTATGTTGGTAGAGGAAGCGTATTTCTGTTTCACCCAATTCAAGAATTTAGCAAATTGTAATTCTTGTTTGGTATCCTGCAAGCTGGCTTGTGCTTTTGCCAAGCGATATCCATTATAAAACGATTGGAAAGCAAATATTGAATTTTTATTGAGATACAGTGGCGGTCTTTTTCTAATTTTTCCTAGTAATTCCTTGAAATTATTCATTAACTCCTCCTTAACATTCTGACTCGTCGTTCAAATCTTCGGAAGATTCAAGCATTTTTTCTTCCTGCTGCTCAAGATATTCTTCAAATAATTCAAATAACTTTTTTAAACCATCAATTTCATCGGCTGAATATATGAAAATTATAGTAGCCCAACTACAATGTAATTCGATAGGAGAATAACTTTCCATGATCCAGTTCAAAAAATCTTCAAATTTTTGCTCTTCCTCGGTTATCGGTAAATTAAACAAAGATTTTGTTAGCGAGTATCCATTATAAAATGCTTGAAAATCGAAGATAGAATTCCTGCTAATATAAGGATTTGGGTTTTGCTTTATTGTTTGTAACAATTCGTAAAAATTCATTTGCCTCTCGTGTTCATTGTATTTAAAAAGATTCATCTCTCACAATTGTAATATTTCCTGGGCTATCCAAGTCATCCAACCATCTTTGAAATTCTTTACCTTCAGGATAAACATTATCAAACACTATATCTTGACCGTTAATTTTGATTACGTTGGCTTCATGATAACCATTGAAAGATATTAATTGTTGGGTTCCTTCGTCCCAGATATTTCCGAACGCGCCCCGATTAGAACCAGTTTCTATTCTTATCCATCTGCCACTTATTTGATTTTCAATCAAATTCTTCCTTAATTCTCTAGCACATTGATCGCAAACTCCGATTCGATTGAAGCTGCGATTTCTTATAAAGCCACCCACTCCCCGCCGAACCACTCGTTCATAGATTACAGGAACAGCAAGTACAGCAGCTGGTAGTAATGTCAATAAGGTCAGCTCAAACACAACTCCTAGATTTATACTTTTAGGCGTAGGTTCTTCTCCTCCCAGAGTGGCAAATACAAGATAACTATAGCTATCTAATTGTATTTCTGCTAAAGTATTCCGGATTTGTCTTGCTGCTGATATTTCAGCTAGTGTCACCAAACCACTAGGATCTATCCCATTAACGGGATCCGCATTCGCATACAAATACTTATGCAGCGAAACCGGATTATAAATATCCCCCTCATAGGTATCCCGTCGGGTAAACCGCCCAAACCCAGCATCATAATATCGCTGTCGCAGATAATATTGCCCCAAACCCCCATCAAACTGCTCCCCAGCAAACAGGTAACTGTTCTCACTCTCCCCACTCGAATCTACCAGTTCCCCAAAAGCCTCATAATCATAGGTATCCGTTACATTACCCGTTTCATCGGTGAGCGCCCGGGTACTCCCCAATCCATCCACATGATAGAAATCCTGCTCCTCACCACGTATTTGGGAAATCAGATCCAAACCGTAAAGGTAGACAGTCACCATTTGGAGATATTAATCGATTTCGAGTAGCAATATTAAACGAGCTAAAAAACGTGAAGCAGTGCTTTCTAAATCCACATGAGAAGAAATGGGTTGTAATGATAATATTTTCTCAGATATTTTGCTTAGAAATCCTGTTTCACTCATAATTTCTTTTTCTTCTTCTAAAGAAAGACCTTCGCTCCAAAAAAGCATATTTTCTAAAGCAATTAGCGCTTGATTAAAATCAGATTCATTAAGTTTATGTAAATTATTGTTTATGACATTTAGTAAAGGGATGAGTCCAATCTTAGAAGAAGCTTTTCCCATAGCACTAAGTATGTAAAAGCTTCCATTGTTAATTTCATGTTCAAAAAACTCTACAATTCTCTTTAGTTCGCTCTCGTCTAGCTCTAATTCTATTATTTCTTTTGAAACTAATGATTCATATCGACTCATTCTAGCATCTTTTGATAAATTCCAATCATCCATCTCCAGAATAAAGGCAAGATCTGTCACAGCGTCATATCTAACTCTTTCTCTTTCTTCTTTCGAGCGAACTCGCTCGAACAGTTTATCAATTATAGTGTTCATTATACAAATCCTCACTAGTGTTTGATTTAATATTTCGTACCTAATATTGTAGGTTCGTTCCTCTTATGTTTTCTCCATCAACTCTATAATCAGCTCTTTGCCCTGCCTTTGCTTCTCTTCCATCTGGAAACCATTGAGAGGTAAATTGGAAGCCTCCTTGTGAAACAGGACCAGAGTCTTTTATTTTTGTGCTAACTCTGACAATACCTCGACGTAGATTGCGATCTTGTGACAATGGGTACCAACTAACACCCTGGCGAGTCACCCATAATTGGTACAGTCCATCATAAACTTGCCGTTTCGTAACACCAACCTCTGGAACTCCAAATATAGCGATTCCATGATCGTATTGATGTTTATATTGTAACTGTACTCTGAATTGATTAGGCTCCTCTTGCTTGGAGGCGATTCTGTTCCTCTGTCTACGATCTTCAGGAAAGAGCTTGAAATCTTTGGAGCCATCTTTCTTGGTTGTGACTTCTAGCAGCGCCGTCACTCCGGCGGACAATGCCAAAAAGCCAGCAATCACAACAGCAGCTTCGATATAGATGGACGCGATATATATAGGAGCAGATGCACTGATTACTAGAGTATTGAGAGTAACCAGTGTAGCAGCTTGTTGGGCTATTGTGAATAAACCTGTTGGATCTATACCATTAACCGGATTGGCGTGAGTATAAATGTATTTATGCAAAGTGATCGGCTCACTTATACTTCCAGAGTAACTATCCCGCCGGGTAAACCGCCCAACCCCCTGCTCATAATACCGCTGTCGCAGATAATACTGCCCCAAACCCCTATCAAACTGCTCCCCAGCAAACAGGTAACTATTCTCACTCTCCCCACTCGAATCTACCAGTTCCCCAAACGCCTCATAATCATAGGTATCCGTTACATTACCCGTTTCATCGCTCAGCGCCCGGATACTCCCCAATCCATCCACATGATAGAAATCCTGCTCCCCGCCACGTATTTGGGAAATCAGATCCAAACCGTAAACGTAAAACGCAACCAAATCATCGCTGGTAAATTCTTCCAATACCTGACCATAAGGACGATTCTTATCCACCAAATAAGTAGTCTTCACCCCGGAAACAGTAGTACTCACACGAATCCCCTCATCATCATATTCGTAGGTAATACTACTCCCATCAGGAGAAACCACCGCCACCAAACGATTATCGTCATTCCAGGTGTAAGTTGTAGTTTTCCCTACCCCATTAGCAGTTTGAGTGCGGGTCAGCAGATTGCCGTTATTATCGTAAGTATAAGCTACTACATGAACTATTGCTCCATCCTTAATTAGGATTTCCCTCAACAAACGGTCATTTTGGTCGTAGGTATAAGTAGTGATTCCTTCAACGGAATCCACTCGTTTCAGCCGATTCCCCACACTATCATAAGTATAGGTAATAATCCGCTTCCCATCGTTAATATTCTCGGAAGTCAATCGATAGAGATCATCATACTGATACTCCACTTTACTCCCATCAGATTCCGTCACCGAAATTCGGTGTCCAGCTTTATTCAAACTATACTCAAACCCAGACAAAACTGTCTCTTCACCAGTATCAGGGTGCCGACGGACAGTTTTTACTTCAATCAACCGATTTAAGTCATCATAACCACGAATTTCAGTCGTATTATTGGGGAAATCAGTGCGAATGAGATTCCCCACCTTATCGTAGGTATAACTAGTTACACCACCCTGAGAATCAGTGACAGTTTTGAGGCGATTTTGCTCATCAAAAGTATAATTAACCCTTCCATTAGGAGTGATTACCGCCGTGCGATTGCCCGCTACATCGTACTCATACTCAATACTATGGCCATTTTTAGTCCTCGCTCCCGTCGGATCTGTACGAGAAATTAAACGATTGCGTTCATCATATTCAAATCTAGTAACACCCCGATTATCAGTAATAGTTTCAATTTGCCCATTGGGAGTATAAGTATAGCTGACATCGGCATCATCTTCAAAATCTTTCAGAATAAGGCGATTTTGGGCATCGTAACGGTAACGGGTAGTTTCACCATTAAAATCGGTATAAGTTGCAATATTACCTGTTTTATCATAGGTAGTGCTGGAACTCTGTTCTAATGGTAGTTCTACCCCAATGCGACGTCCCAACAAATCATATTCAAATTGAGTGCGATTGTTGTTACCATCTTCCTGCCAAATCAGCCTTCCTAGCTCATCATAGCCATATTCCGTTCTGATTTCTTGGGTAGCCAAAAACTGCACTACATCTGTCAAACGTCCCAAAGCATCATATGAGTATTTGGTAATCTTCCCTTCTTCATCGGTAGTGGCAATTCGACGCCCTAGATTATCATAAGTTACAATAATACTACTGGCATCATGATAGCTCGTCTGAATTAACTGTCCTATTTCATTGTATATAAAGCGAGTAGTGCGCCCTAAAGCATCGGTTTGGGTAATACGTCGTCCTATTTTATCGTATTCTACCGTTGTTGTGGGATTATCTGTCAAGTCATCAGGGGTAGAATCTGCATAAATGGTTTTAATTAAACGATTGGCTGTATCGTAGACGAATTGAGTTTTATTACCTTTTTCATCAATCTGAGCTAACACTTGCCCATTCTTATAATACTCCGTTTTTGTTTTGGGATTATTTTCCAAATAACTGGGAGCAGTATTGGGATAAACGATTGTTGTCCAATCTACCGTTGTTGCTGTTTTACCAGGAGCTACATATTCCAGCAAATCTGTCAGAGTATCGGTACCATCGGGATAAATTGTCTGAATTAACCTATCGAGAGCATCATATTCATAATAAGTCACATTTCCTGCTCTGTCAATGGTAGCCCGTTGCCGATTTCCCTTATCATATAAGGTAATACTCCGGGGATTATCTGCTAGGGTATTTGGGGTGCTGTCGGGGTAAATAGTTTCGACAAGTTGTCCTTTTTCATTATAACGATACTCTGTCTTCCTTCCTAGGGAGTCAATAATGGCGGTTTGCTGCTGATTTTGGTTATATTCATACCTGGTTACTTCTCCCAAAGGATTGGTGGTAGATACAAGATTGCCGTTATTATCGTACTCAGAACGGGTAACTACTTCTTCTCTTCCTAAGGTTTGGGTGGAAGTAACTTGATTTCCGTTTCTATCGTAGCTATAAAGGGTTTGATTTCCCAGAGCATCCACTGTTTGGATTACATTCCCATTGCTATCGTAGCTGAATTTGGTATTGTTGCCCCCAGCATCTATTAAAGATAGCAAATTTCCCCTTCTATCATAGCTAAATGTGGTGGTATTACCTGCTGCATCGCTCTGATAGAGCATGTTTCCACGATTATCATAATTATAATTGCTGGTATTGCCCAAAGCATCGGTTTCGCTCAAAACCTGACCACGACTATTATAAGTATACCGAGTAATATTCCCCAGGGCGTCAGTTTCCGTCAAAACATTCCCCCGACTATCATAAGTATAACTAGTGGTTTCTCCCAAAGGATTGGTTTCACTCAACAAATTATCAAAATCATCATAAGTCCGCTCCGTCACACCACCCAAAGCATCAACTTCCGTTAAAACATTCCCCCGAGTATCATACACATAGGTAGTAGGATTGCCAAAAACATCCCTCGTTGTCTGCGTGGAATTCTCCGGGTCATAAATCAACTCCACTGCCTCCCCATTAATATTCAATAAGCGCTTCAACCTCCCAGAATCATCATACTCACTCCGCACTCCACTCCTTCCTAACGGATCAATAATCTCCTCCAGGAAATGGGCCCTAGAATCACTATACTCAAACCGAGTAACATTCCCTTCCCTATCAGTAACCGCCACCAAATCTCCCCGAGCATCATACTCATATCCTACCCTATTCCCAGACGGATCCACAACAGCAATAATCCTGGATTGTGGATCTCGTTCAAAAATAACCTTCACTCCCGTATCACTCTCAATTCCTCGGTGAGTAAACCTAAGAGTATTCCCATTCGTATCCGTAACCCGTCGCAAATCTCCCTCATTTCCATCAATTTGATACTCTATCCCCGACTGAGTAGTTAAAGTATAGGTTTCAGGATAATACACATAGCCACTCACAACCACAAACTCTCCCTCACTATTGCAAGTCAGCACAGTGTTGGGAACAGTTAAAGTATTCTCAGAACCAGATTCGGCAACAAATCGAGGCAAAAATAAGCCCCCGTTTCCACTAGGAGTAAGCAGGAATCCTCCCAAACGATGCAAAATAGGCGAAAAAGTAAAAGTTTCCCTTTCTCCTCCAGGAAGAGTCACATATACCTTATCCCCCGGTTGGAAGCCAACACTGCGAATCCCTAACTGCTCATAGGTTTCATCCACTCCCAAACTCGTTCGTAAATCCGTATCCACAAACTCCAAACGCCAACCGTAACCCAAATTATCCCGATTATTTGCATTCAAACTATCATAGGTGCGCGTCACTGTAATAGGAATCCCCGGAACAGCAATCGACAAATCCGTGAAAGACAGGGTAAAATTGCCCAATTTCAAATCCCCTTCCACCAAAACCTCATTCTCCAAAGTTCTGGTATTGCCATTTTGGTCCACCGCCGTCAGACGCAAAGAATAACTGCCCTGAGGGAGCACTGTGGCATCGAAAACTCCCAAAACCCCCTCTACCACTTCTTCTTCCCCTCGTGCTATCTCAAAATAATCCCCTCCTAAAGGTGCTGCTTCCAACGTGTAATAAGCGAAGTTTTCATTCGTCACTGTTCCCAAAATCTGCACCCTATCCGTCACCACTTCGGGAAGTGGATCCCAAGTTATCGTGGGAGCCTCCACATCGTCAAAGTCAAGCACGGTCAGGGTTTGCACCACTTCACTCTCATTGCCAGCTAAATCTGTAGCGACACCCCGCACTGTAATTGTGCCCAATTTTTGCACTGAAAAGGAAGTTATACCATTATTATCCAGGGGTAAAAGTACGTCATTTACATATAACTGCAAATATTGGACTCCCACATTGTCGCTTCCCAGCACTTGGATGGTAATTTCGTCCCCCAAATCGGCGATTTGTGCTCCTGTATCGGTGATAGATACCCCGAACAAATCCACTTTTACGGTAGGTGCAGTGGTATCTTTCCTCACTTGGACATCAAAACTTTGGGAGGTGCTCAACACTCCATCACTTACCGTAACAGTAATTGAATTGGTTCCAACATCTCCTTCCCCAGGAATCCACCGTAAACGCCCCAACTCATCTATTTCCAGCCCCTCAGGACCGGATACTTCATAAGTAATAGGAGTGCAGTTGTGGTCTTAACTTATTACATCATAACTATATCCCTGCCCTAAGGTAACATAAGTTTCGGGAGAGGAGGTGATGACAGGAGCCAAGTTCTCCAAAACCGTCAAATCAAAGAGCTGGGAAGCCCTCAACCGTCCGTCATTTACCCCCACTACTACCCAATATTGACCCAAAATCGGCTCTAACCATACAACCTTACCTGTACTTTCCTGAATAGTCATGCCAACGGGTCCATCTAAAAGTTGGAACCTCAAATCATCTTCATCTGGGTCTTCTGCGGTTACTTTATAGATGTATGCTGTATCTGTGTAGGCGAAGAGGGAGGGAATGGAGGTCAGAGCTGGAGCTTGATTTCTTGCGGTTGTTGCTTTTATGGTATAGGTTTGGGTGGCAATAGCACCCAACTCGTCGGCAACTTCCAGAGTTACGTCCACATTTCCTAATTTCTGCGGGGTCCAAGAAATCACACCAGTAGCAGCATCAATTACCAAATCGGCTGGTCCTGCGGTCACACTCCAAGTCAGATTATCCCCTTCCGGATCCGTTCCCACTGCTTGATAGCTGTAGGGGGTATCCAGAGTTGCCATGGTACCGGGGGTGGAAAGGATGGTGGGGGGCAGATTCGTTCCTCGTACTGTGAGGGTAAATATCTGGGAAGCGAAGGCTCCTTGGGAGTCTATGGCCCGCAACTCTATCTCGTGATTGCCGATTTGTTGGGTGGTAGGGTTCCACCTTAGGGTGCCTAAAAGTGGGTCTATTTCTACTCCTAAAGGTGCCTTTTCTAAACTCCAAAGGATGGTATCTCCCTCCGGGTCCACAGAAGTGGCATTATAAGCATATTCTTCCCCGACGATAGCATTTAAGTTTGGAGTGGAGGTGATTTCTGGGAAATTATTCCTAATTTGTGTTCCTACGTTAATGGTATAGTTTTGCTGCACTATTCCACCACGATTGTCGTCTATTTCCAACAGGACTTCCTTGTCTCCCAATTGTGAGGCGGTGGGGGTCCATGTTACTACTCCAGTTTGGGAGATGGTTATGCCTTCGGGACCACTTTTTACCCTATAGGTGAGGGGATCTCCGTCTTTATCTTCTGCGAGGATATGGTATTGATATAGGTTTCCTAACCTCGCCTTTGTGGGGGGAAGAGATAGGAAGGAAGGCATTTGGTTTACAGCAGTTTGGACAACTTGGAGCACAAAACTCTGACTCCCTTTACCTCCGTCATTATCTGTTACTGTAATTTGAATTTCATTGTCTCCTACTTGAGTGGGTGTCCAACGAATCACCCCGGTAGAATCAATGGTTACCCCTTCTGGTGCTTTATCTAAATTATAATCTACTATATTTCCATCTCCATCTTGGGCCCGGATTTGGTATTCATAGGGTAAGTTGAGGGCTGCTATCTTGGGGGGAGAGGATGTAATTATTGGTTGAATGTTGGCTGGCGTTACAATCACTTGAAACTGCTGCAACGTAACACCCCCACGTCCATCGTTCACTCGGATAATAACATCGTGAAAACCGTTCTGAGTTTCAGTGGGTTGCCACACTATTACTCCGGTACTCTCTTCCACAGTCATCCCTACGGGTTTCACTAATAACTCGTAAGTTAAAGAATCTCCATTTGGATCTATCGCAACTGCATTATAACGGAAAAGCTCTCCCGAATTGACTTCTGTTGGAGCTGAAGTTTTAAATTCTGGTATTTTATTAACTGTAGCACTATCTTCACGATTGCCAAAGTTAATGTTTCTTGCTTGTTCCCCACTCCTAAGGTTCAGCTCATGAGTACCCCCGCTAGGAGCAGTTTGTACCCATCCCAATGGTAACTCTTCTCTTACTCTGTAGTTTCCGGGAATTAAATTGTTGAAGGAATAGTTCCCTAATTCATCAGTAATGGTGAATCTTTCTCCCTTATCCCGCTGATTATTCCCATTTTCATCTAAATAAACAACCCATTCCGATAAACGGGGTTCTGTGGGTACTACAGGAATTTCCACTACCCCCGCAGGAGCAAAAGTGATGTGCTCCCACTGCCCTACAGGAGCGGAGTTTGAGGTTAAAGTTAGCTGCTGGGTTTGTAATGCTGTTCCATCCCAATATAGTCGATATAAACCGGAACCTGAATGGAATTCTTGAGTCAACAAGATATCTCCAACAATGGAGTTAAACTCAGATGCTGGTGCTCCTAGAATCTTGCTCGTACCGAAATTGACGCCAAAGAAGTTCTCGTTTGGTTCGATGAAATCAATGTCTTCAATACTCACTCCCACATTATAGGAGGTAACATTCCCGGATGTATCTATGGCATAAAGAAGACCAACTGTTTCAGCTCCAGTGATAATTTTCCCAGCTAGAGGTCCGTAACGGTTTAAGTTGTTGGGAACGGTAATTAATCCTTCTAAGTGAGTCCCTATATTGGCTAACAAATTAGTATTTCCATCACGGTCAATCCGCCACACTTGACCCCCAGTGGTGACGACAATCAAATCTCCACTAAAGACTCCTGTCCTATCTAGATAGAGGGAGCCTCGGATTAAACCATTATTGTCTCCTAGTAGACTCACCCAAGGATTGATGACGGTGTTACCATTATCGGTTATCCTAACAATTTCCCCATCTACTCCATTGCCGACAAATAAGTCTCCAGCGACAAATCCACCTATATTTCCACTCCTAACGGTGGCGATTTTTACTTCATCTCTGAAACCTGATAGGTTGGAGAAGGGAATGTGATTCCCATCTTCAGCGATGCGCTCAAAATTGCGGGGAAAACCGGAAAAATAGTTAACAGAAACCACTAGGGAGTCTGTGGGTTCATGATAGTCGATACCAATAGGACTGTTGAAGGGAGTGGAAATTTGAATGAGTCGAATTGGATTTACTTCATTTTCCGGTGTAATAGTGTTTTCTGGTTGATTGTCTTCCTTGCCATCAAACAGTCCATCATGATCCAAATCGTTGTATACAGTGCCTCTAATTGATGCAGGTTCAATATCAACTACCTCGATTATATAGGTTTGCTGGTCTCTTCCACCTCGCCCATCTTCTACTTGTAGGGTGACTCTATGTTCTCCCAAATCTACTCTACTAGGAAACCAGATAATTTTTCCTGTATCTGGTTCTATAGTCGCTCCCTGGGGTGCTTTTATTAAGGAATAGGTGAGGGTATCTCCATCCGGATCTACTGCTTTAACGTCATAGTTATACTCCCCAACCTTAGGTAGACTCCTTGTCAAGTCTTGATAGAGTATTTCCGGTTGAGAAAAATCATAAAGACCAAATTTACCCGAGGTATAAGTATCATCCTCTATGGAAATCGAATCCAAAACAGTGTCTCCCTCACTGATAGTGATAGTAAAGGCACCCGGGGAAAATGAGAGAGAAAATTGGTAATCAGTAAAGTCCTGATAGGAAATATCGTTGTGGAAAAGATTGGTTACCTTATCGCTCCCCTGAGTATGCCAAAAATCTCTCAAAGTTAAAGGAGAATCTGCATTCACCAATTTGACACTCATTCCCGCATTTGCGGTTCCGTGAGCAAATTGAGATGATTGTTTCCAATCGAATA
>JACONB010000025.1:11701-13847 GCA_014323965.1 Prochloron sp. SP5CPC1
ATCATCAAAATCAGTGTCAATTCGCCAACTTCCTTCAATACGAGCATTTTCCAACTGGAAATCACTCAGATAAATAGTGGGAACAGTTTGTTTTGTTTGCAGCACTGTATCGTCTGATTGCAACTCCCAGTTACCCAAGCGCTGAATACTGTCAGTGAGAGGATAATTAATTGTGGACCAAGTAGATAAATCCAAAGCTTCGGGTTCGTTATACTGCTGATTAGGTAAGATAATTTGCCTAACTGGTTCGGAAATAATAATGGGAGCATTATTTCCCTTCTCCGGTAACACCAAAACATCAAATATCTGGGTAGTTTTACTCCCACGACCATCTTCCACCACATGAGTTACCTCCTGAACCCCCACCTGTTTCCCAGTGGGAGTCCAAGTCACCAAACCCGTCTCCCCCTCTACCGTCAGCCCCTCCGGACCAGCTTCTACCCTATAACTCAGCTCATCTCCATCCGGATCCACCGCTGTGGCAGAATAAGTATAAATACTATTCACATTCCCATCCACCACAGGGGTGGCAGTAAAAATAGGAGGTCGATTGGGTACATTTTCCACCACCTGCAAGGTGTAGGTTTGAATATCCCTGCCCCCATGACCATCTTCCACCGCTAAAGTTACCGTATAATTACCTACAACAGGAGTACTCCACCTCACTTCTCCCGTGTCTTGCTCCAACGTCAGCCCTGAAGGACACACCAAAACACTGTAACGCAACTCATCCCCGTCCGGATCCACCGCTCTTGTAGTATAAATGTACTCCTGACCCACTACTACTTCCCGATCCGGTTCCCCCACAAACTCAGGGGCACGGTTCAGTTCTCCCAGGAACACCAACTCATAATCAAATTGTACCCCCTCGGGATTGGTGAAAGCGATAGTTCTCACCCCCGTCTTCTCTCCCGGAGCCAAAACTCCATCCTCCATTACCTTACTATAAGTATAGTAAGGTAGCCCATCAGGGGTTACACCGTCAAAATCCCTCACCCTCACCGTGGGGTCAGAAATGCCCGTAACTGCCACTAACAGGTTATTCCTGACCTCATAGGTACCTTCATTAACTATTTGAGCATCAACATACAAGACATCACTCTCTGACCACCAGCTAGTCCTACCGTAGACGGCTTTTAAACTTCCCGAAACATCTTCTAGAGCACCAAAATAAATCTCATCGTTAACTAAATTATTTATTGGAATACCATTACTTGAATTACCTGAAACAGTCCCAGGTACAACCTCGATAGAACCTATTGTTACCCTGGTTTCTGTATCCCCATCATTATTCACCAACCGAAAGATTAAATTAGCTTTAGTTTCCCCTGAAATACCCGACAAATCTAAAGTTACCGTTCCCGAATCACTACTAACCCCCCTAGCTAAAGCCACCCCCTCCCCTTCAGTCACATTCACAAAAGCATCTCGGCCCGCAACAATAGTATGAACTAGAGAATCGCCATTTTCCCCCACCAACACCACCTCAAAGGCGTCGTTAATGCCATTTTCATCAGTCCTATCAAAAGTCAGGTTGTAGTTAAATGTCAGCACCGAGGGTTCCTCAGGAATCACCACGGGTACGGTGTGGCTGGAGCTAAAATTCGACTTTTCTTGGAGCAAAATATTCCTAACAACCGGGTCAGGTGCGGAGTATTCAACGGTGACAGTCGCACCCCCTATTGTGAGTGTTCCCCAATCATCTTCTTTACGCCATGCCTCTAAATCCTGAGTTCTACATTGCACTAAGGACGCGAAAATCGCTCCTTCGTCTCCTTTGGCGTCTCCTGGACCTAAATGGGCATCTAGATAGTGACCTATTTCTTCTAAGATTACGGTGGTTATTCCTACGGGGTAGGCCAAATTATCTCGCAGCCAATCTGCCGACAGATAGATAGTTTCCCTCTCTTGACTATAAGCACCCCGCCACCATTTTTCGGCTCCTTCTATTAATCCTATTTTCAGGGGGGAGTTTCCTTGTAGTACGTTTGTAATTAAGGCTTGGCCCTGCTCGGGTTCCCAACGGTTCCCAAATGCAAGTTTTCCAATCAGGGCAAAATCTTCTGTCGGGTAAACTGGCTAAGTTTGAGAGCTGATTCTAGCAGAATGTTTTCCACGAATTCCAGTTCATTTTGGCTCACTACTG
>JACONB010000026.1 GCA_014323965.1 Prochloron sp. SP5CPC1
TGTTAATCCAGCGATCGCCCAAAAAATAACTCAGTTCAGCTGTGGCACTTCCCCCGAAGGACTACCACAGCTAAACGTCACCCCTGCTGATAATCGAACTGTAGGTATTATCGAGTTTGAGGCTCCATATTTTGCAGGCTCAGGGTTCACACCGGAAGTAAGGTGTCGGGAGATTGCACCTCGTTTCCAAAGACTTTACAGCCAGGGTCAACTCAAATTTATTCATCACGGTGAAGTAAATAAGCATCCAGTATTATGCGGCGTAAAAGAAATAGGTGATACTTGCACTAGTGATAATAACTTGATTACCCTAATACCAGATAAGAATCACGAGAAATTTGTTGATCCAGAGGAATTTGCTCTCCAATTAAAAGAATCGGTGGAACAAGGTACAGGAGCAATTCGTCATTACGGAGAACAAATTAATTATGAAGGAGATATTCGGGTGAGCGATTTAATCGCTGTAGCAAGGCGCAAGCAAATAGCTAACAGACAATAAGCAATGTTGGGCTAATGGGGCTATTCTTAGAATAGCCAATAGCTCTACTTCCTTCAAATACCAATAATACAACAATGTCAAAAAGATTTTATTTTTTATTAGTTCTCCTTAGCTGTGGAGCAGGTTTAGCCCTATTATTGGGAAACAATCATTCTGTAGGAGTGTCTACAAGCTCCTTATTGTCTCCCCAGGAAAATATAGTAGTTTTGTCAGAAAATCAATTAAAGGAACGCACTAAACAATTTACCGTTAAAATTATAACTACCAAGGACAACCGTGCAGTAGGTACAGGTTTTATCTTCCACAGAGACGGTGAGACTTATACCATTTTGACCAATGAACATGTAGCTGTCAAGAGAGAAGAAGAGAATTTATCAGTTGTCACCGTTGACGGAAAGGAACATGAAGCCACCCCCATTGAGTAAAATTTGTTCGGAAGTAAAGACATAGCCCTATTGCAATTTGCAAGTGATAGAATATATGAAAGGGGGAAACTTGAACAATCTTTGTCAGAGGGCGATCCAGTCTGGGCTGTTGGTTATCCAATCAATGAACAAGGATATGGAGACGACGATGGATTTGTTACTTTTGACGGCAAGGTATTATTACAACTAGATAAGCCTTTTTAAAAGGGGTATTTAGTGGGCACTGACACTCTATTTCTGAAGGGAATGAGTGGGGGACCATTGGTAAACGAGCAGGGTAACATTGTTGGTATGGGTGGTAGGTATAAATCTCCACTACTCAATCCTAGATTCAATAATTGCGATATGTATGAATATGAAGATGGTAGTAATGTTTGCGGCAACCCTAAAGCACAGCTTATACAAGAAGCCAAAAGCTGGGTTATTCCCATAGAAACATTTTTAGACCTAGTAATAGCAAGTTGTAAAGAGAACAAGGACGAGTTAGATCGTGCTTTTGAGCTGGTAGAAGCAGCGATGGATGAACCCGATGGGGAACAAGCAGAAATTTATTGGGGCGATGGGCGCAACTGGTTGGATAAAGTTAAAGATGACAGCTTTAATTGTCAATTCGCTCAGAACCTAATTCGAGAATATATTAACTTAAAATATGCTGCTGACAATGAAAAATAGAAGTTTGGAAAAAAAAACTATGAATGAGGTAAAAAAAGATGAAAAAAATCTATTTTTAATTTAGGGCTTATTGCAAGCACAATAATAACGACCATTATCCCATTCCATGGAACTAGTGCTGACATTCCCATGCCGATTTACCAGCAAAATCAACAACCTCCCCCCTATTATAGGGAGATTCAGCATTGGGCTGAAAAAATTACCGTCTTGATTGAAAGATATGATGATTACGAACAAGACTATAGATTTGCTGGTTCTGGTGTTATCCTGAGAGGGAGTTACCCAAACCAATACTATGTGATTGCAACCCACCACTCCCTAGAATTAGAAGATAGATATCGAGTCAGAATCGGGGATGATACGAGCGAACTTGAATATAGTGAGATTCAGCAATTGAAACACGAGGATCGGAAAAAGGACCAGGATCTGGCCATCTTTGAATTTTTCAGTCAAGAAACTTTCCCCACAGCCACTCTAGGAAATCCATTTTCATTATATCCCAAAAAATCTACTATTTATCTTTACGGTTGGGTTGAGAAAGTCGGGGAACAGGGGGGACTAGTAATTGAACCGGTGTGGACTGCTGGAACGATTACGAAAGTAGATGAGGATAATCCCAATAACAAATATCCCTTGGAATATGAAGACGTAGATGCTCGTAAGGGAATGAGTGGTGGACCATTGCTGAATGAATATGGGTGTTTGGTGGGGATTCACGGTGGAACTATATCGTTTCCACATCCAGGAGAAAAAAAACAATATGTAGGAATTGCCATCAATAGGTTGTGGGAGGAAAGCTCTTTAGTGAACTCTGAGGATATAGAGCTGGCCAAAACTAGGAGAAATTGTAGACCAGATAATCTATAGTGGTGTGTTACCAACTACGGGCGGTGCGTTAATAAAACACCTTACTACCGTCGTGAAACTCAACACTAATATCCTGGGTTGTTGGGTTTCTTACCTCAACCAAACCTACGATGCAATGAACAGAAACCCGGTCGGGGTTTTATAAACTAGCCCGCAATTTATTCGAGAGCGCTTGCTACCGTCGTGAAACTCAACAAAAATATCCTTGATTGTTGGGTTTCGTCTCTCAACCCAGCCTACGATGTAATGAACAGTTATAAGCTACGGGCGATGCGTTAACAACACACCCTAAAGGTTTAGTTTGGAAAGAACAGAAATTTAACAATACCACTGACAAAACCTATGAATATAGCTGTCACACTAGCGCGACTGACATACTCTGAATTTTCCAGTCGTTTTTCCCAACCACCTAATTTTTGGTCTAATGCTTCCGACCTGATATCCAATTTTTCATTCATGGCCTTGAATTTTTCATCAATGCCCTTGAATTTTTCGTCCATGCGCTCATTAATACCCTTGAATTTTTCGTCCATGCCCTTGAATTTTTCGTCCATGCGCTTGAACTCTCCATCAACGCGCTTAAACTCTCCTTCTACCCCCTTAAAACCCACATCAACTTTCTTATCTAGTTGTTCAACTTTCTTATCTAGCTTGTCTATTTTATCGTCTAGCTTGCCTATGTCACTTTTTAGGTTGACAATTAATTCTTTCAATACTTCAAAGTTTTGCTCAGTCATTGTTTGAATCCTTTATTTATCTTATTATACTCTTACAGTATAGCACAATTTTTTCAGATACTGAGATCAATTCTATTTTAGTGACCTGAAAGTCCAGTAGGGTGGGTGGCGCTCCGGTGCTACGGGCGGTGCGTTACCACATTTACCCCATACCCGTGCCCCTACGATAGCTAACTATTACTAGCTACAAAATCGGAAAAACTCAACTCATTAATATTATTCCATGCCTGTATTCCTTCGCGAAACTTATTCCAACCCTCATATACTTCCTTAAAAGTATCATCATCACTAGCTTTTTCCTCATAAAGTTCAAAAGATGCCTTTTGAGCTGCCCGTAAAATCTCAGCAGAATAAGGAATCAATTTAGTCCCTTCAGCAAGCATACGTTTCAAAGCCGGGGGATTGAGAGCATTGTATTGAGCTAACATATTAATATTAGCATCTTTCGCAGCAGATTGCAATATTGCTTGATACTCCTGAGGCAACTTATCCCAAGCAGACTTATTCACCAGTAAATCTAGGGTAGGACCGGGTTCCCACCAACCAGGATAATAATAAAATTTAGCTGCTTTATTCAAGCCTAACTTTTCATCGTCATAGGGACCAACCCACTCAGCAGCGTCAATAGCCCCTCGATCTAAGGCTAAGTAAATTTCACCTCCTGGTAATACCTGGACATTTACTCCCAACCGGGACATGACTTCACCCCCGGTACCGGGAATGCGCATTTTCAAACCTTGCAAGTCCTGGAGAGTTTGAATTTCCCTTTTAAACCAACCCCCCATTTGTGCTCCTGAGTTGCCAGCGGGGAAGTTAATAATGTTAAAATCACTATAGATTTTGTGCATAGCCTCTAAACCACCCCCGTGATACAGCCATGCATTCTGTTGGGCAGCAGTCAAACCGAAAGGCATAGACGTACCAAAGCCCAGAGCAGCATTTTTCCCCACGTAGTAATAGCTGCCAGTATGACCACACTCCACGGTGCCGTTTTGCACTGTGTCTAAAACTTGCAACCCCGGTACGATTTCCCCTGCTGCATAGGGCTTAATAGTGAAACGCCCTCCAGTCATTTCTTTAACGCGATCGCACACAGTTGTAGCTCCCCCATAGATAGTATCCAGAGAGGTGGGCCAACTCGTGACCATCTTCCATTGAACATTAGGGAAGGTATTAGCTTGTATCCCTGGACCCGTAGTGCCTTGGTTGCAGGCACCTAGAGCAGCGGCGCTAGCTGTACCCAGGGCGGCGTTACTGATAAAATGTCTTCGTTTCATCTAACTAATCTAATAATCAGGCTAATCAATTCTATTATAGATGGAGCAGATTTGCACTACCAGTTCTAGAATTTGTGCTAAAATTTATTGGTTACTTTTTCTGAAAAGATGCAAATGAGATGGTTAGGAATTGATCCAGGTTTAGCGATTGTGGGTTGGGCTGTTTTAGAAGGAAAACAGACAGACGCCAAACCATCCGTATTGGATTATGGAATCATGGAGACAGGCAAGGAATTCTCTACCCCGGAACGTTTGGTAGAAATAGAAGAAGACATGACTACTTTGTTAAAGGAGTTTGCCCCCCAAAATATAGCCATGGAATTGCCATTTTTTACCAGACAAATCAAAGCTGCTGGTGGGGTATTACAAGCGGTGGGTATTATCAACTTAGTTTCTTACCGGAATGCCAAAATAATCCCGATTCAACTCCATCAATCTAGTTGGAAAGCTCATCTGGGTAATGGAAAAGCTACTAAAGCAGAAGTAGCGGCAATTTTACAACAGCTTTTCGATTTAAAGTATCTGCCTATCGATGATAGTGTAGATGCCATTGGCATTGGTTATGCTGCACTTTGCGGTTTGAGAAATGAAATTCATTGATTTTTGCGCGCAAAGGCGCAAAGGCGCAAAGTGGTTAAAGGAGGGTAATGCCAAAAAGGATAGAAAGTATTCGATGAATGTCATTGGGTAATGCGTAGGTGTTGATGTCTTTTTCAATTTTTTTAGCTTGACGATGAAACAAGCCAAACTTCCAGGTATCGCCGGTGGTGACAGTACCATAGAGGGTTGGAGTGGTGTTCTCAGTCCATTGATCCAGAGCGATTAACTCCACAGCAAGCTGGGTGAACCCTCTGGCTAAATCAGCATTTTTAGCTTCAATCACCAACAGACGTGTCGGGATGAAATAGTCAAAATTGCCTCTCAGCCAAGGGCTAACTCGGACGGGATATTCAATTTTGAGGGGTGCCTGGATAAACTTACAAACGGTTTTCAGAATGGGAAAGATTAATGCTTCTCGTCGAGCCATTTCTGAGACAGGATCCACCAAGGCTAAATTTTCTTCTAATTCAATTTTCAGAGGTTCAGAATCTATAGGTGACTGTTGTGGCAGTTGAAGTGACTTATTTTTAATGGACACCCCAAACTCTGCCAGAATGTCAACTATGTCAAAGGGCAATTCTGCATATTTACTGAAAGTATAACTTGCAGCTGGATCGAGAATGGAGGCTTTAGTCATAGCTTTGTGTAGGTGTGGTGTAAGCGTAACATCGCCCACCAAAAGAGAAGGTATTATTAGGGTAGTTATTTTGTACCAAACCAGAGAGCGAGCGCCACGGGTTATTATATCATGTTTGCCTGCAATTTTCCCTACGTATTGGTTAGAATGCCTTGAGTAGGGCTAAATAAAAAAGTGAGGAAAAATAATGCGGATGCTACTAAAACAATAGCTGGACCGGAAGGCAAGTTATAAAAATAACTTAAATAGATACCGCTAATGCTGGAAAAGACCCCCACTCCCACACCCAAAAACATCATCTGGTGCAAGCGAGTAACTAACAAATAAGCTGTTGCTGCTGGGGTAATGAGGAGGGAGAGAACTAAGACCACTCCCACTGCTTTCAAACTGGCTACAATAGTCAAACCGATGAGCATCATTAAACCTAAATCTAACAAATTGACAGGCAAACCTACTGCTTGAGCACCTAATTTATCGAAAGTATAAAAGAGCAGTTCCTTGTACAGTAATATCACCACCAAAATCACAATGGCGGCAATTATCACAGTGTCCCGCAAATCCCCCCAAGTCACCCCCAGGATATTCCCGAATAGGAAATGATTCAGGTCAATTTTATTCTCTTTTTGAACCACCGTAATTAAAGTGATACCAAGAGCAAAAAAGGCGGAAAAGATAATCCCCATGGCTGCATCTTCTTTAAGATTAGACTTGGTGTGGATTATCTTAATCAAAATAGTACTAATAACCCCCGCAATAAAAGCCCCGACAAAGATATTTGCCCCTAAGATAAAAGCGATCGCCAAACCCGGAAGTAGGGAGTGGCTAATAGCATCCCCCAATAGTGCTAACCGCTGTACCATTAAGTAACTACCAACCACGGCGCAGATAACACCTACCATAATCGCCATCATCATGGCTCGCTGTATAAAGCTATATTGTAAGGGTTCGATAATTGTTGCAAACACAATTTTATTTTTGTTACAAGAAAACTACTTTACCTCTATAAGCGCGGTAGAGGTGGTTATCAGTGAGGACATTTTTTCTCTTTCCCGCTGCAATTAATTTCCGATTTAGCAGAATTAAGTCCTCAAAATTAGTAATAGATTCTCCCAAATCATGATTCACTACTAAGACTATTTTACCAGCAGCAGCTAATTCATGCAAAATATCAAAGATAATTTTTTCCGTTTTCCAATCTATTCCCCCAAAGGGTTCGTCAAAACAGAAAATATCTGCTTCCTGAACCAGGGAGCGAGCCAAAAAGACTCGCTGTTGTTGACCTCCTGAAAGTTGACCAATAGGACGATCCTTATAACCATCCATCCCCACTCTACCTAGGGCTTCCTGAACCAGACGACGACTGGTAGGAGAAAAAGAACGGAACCATCCCGTTTTCCTAACTCGTCCCATCATCACTACGTCCCAGACAGTAGCGGGGTAAGTCCAGTCGATTTGGGAGCGTTGGGGGACATAAGCCACTAACTCCAGCTGCTTTTGCAGGGGCTGATCATGGTACAGCACTAAACCTTCCCTGATCCCAATCAACCCTAGCATAGCTTTCAAGAGAGTAGTTTTTCCGGCACCGTTGGGTCCGATAATACCCGTTAATCGTCCCGGTTGCACTTGGACGCTGATTCCAGTCAATGCTTCCAACCTAAGATAGGCGACACCGAGATTGTGTATTTCCAGGGAACCAACACCATTCATATATCTTTTATTTTTGCTTATTTGTTATAATACACAAAACCCAAGCAATATCAAAAATAATCCGCAGCAAGAATGAAAGCAACTGTAGTGGGAATATTTCTGGGACTTTGGCTTTGTGGGTGTCAGTCTCCAGTTGATCTAAGTGAGGGGAAGCCCAAAGTAGTGAGTACCAGCACTATTATAGCCGACTTGACGGAGCGAATAGGGGAAGATGAAATCGAGCATATTGGCATTCTGGAACCGGGAGCAGATCCTCACATTTACGAACCAGTTCCCCCAGATAGCGTGGCTTTTGAGGAGGCGGATTTAATTTTGTACAATGGTTACAATCTGGAACCGGGGTTGATAAAATTGATGCATGCTACGGGGGTAAAAGCTAAGAAGTTCCCTGTTGGGGAAGTGGTAACCCCTTTAGATTTTGATTATCAAGGTAAAATACAGCCAGATCCTCATGTTTGGGGCAATGCTGCTAATGCAATTGAGATGGTGAATGCTATTCGGGATGAATTAATTGCCCTTTCCCCGGAAGATAGGGAAAAATTCACTACCAATGCTGCTAAACTGATTGAGGAATTAGAACAACTGCATATTTGGATAAAGGAGGAAATTGCCACTATTCCCCCAGAAAGGCGCAAATTAGTTACCAGTCACGATGCTTTTCAATATTACACCCGTGCTTACGGTTTGGAGATTATCGGTACCCTGATTGGTATTAGTACGGAGGAACAACCCAGCGCTCAAACGGTGAAGAATCTAGCTGAGCAGATTAAAAGAAGTCAAGTTCCGGCGATTTTTGCTGAAACAACTATTAATCCAATTCTAATTCAAACAGTAGCCCAGGAAGCTGGAGTTAAATTAGCTCCCCAAAAACTCTACTCTGACTCTATTGGTGTCCCCGGTAGTGAAGGGGATAGTTATGTAAAAATGCTCAGGTTTAATACTATTACTATTGTGGAAGCTTTGAAGGCTAAGTAGCCCGTAGGTTGGGTTGAGGGACGAAACCCAACACCCAACAGTGATTAAACCGCAGAGGCGCAGAGTACGCAGAGAAAGATAAGAGAGTATGCTAATATAATAAGCAAATTTTATCGATGGTTTTAGATGATTCAAAGCACGATGGCACGAAAAACAACAATTACACGAAAAAATACGACAATTATATCATGTCTCATCCCAAAATTCTTCAAGAGAATAAATCTTATAGCTTTCGTTCTTATTTTGAACTTCCCTATAATACTGATGACATATTAGCAGAATTTGGCTATAACTTGCAAATACAGAGATTATCCCTTCCTCACTCCGAGGGGGAGTTACCCCGTCTCCAAGAATTGAAACAATTATTTGAAGAAATTATCCCGTTTGTAAGTCTTTCTAACGAACAAGCGCGCCGAGAATTATTAGTTGCCCCCTTAATAATAGAAATCGTGAGACTGTGTCATTGTCAGTTACGGATAGAATATCCTATCAATGTAAATGAGTGGCTAAAAGGAGAATTAGACTATCTTCTACGGTTGGAAAAAACTTTGACGGTTATAGAAGCTAAAAGGGACGATCTTACCAGAGGTTTTACCCAATTAGCGGTGGAAATGATTGCCCTTTCACAACTAGAAGAACAAGAAACTGTCTATGGTGCTGTCACTATTGGTGAAGTCTGGCGCTTTGGTAAATTAGAATTGTCTAGCAAAACCATTACTCAAGATATATCATTGTACACCATTCCTGATCAATTGGAAAGTCTCATGTCTATTCTCCTTGGTATTTTAACGGAAACCCATTAGAATGATATTTTAAAATCGAATCAAGAAGAACGGCGTCCCCAGGATAAGGATAGCAAATTTGCTCCCGGAGAATTCAATTCAAACATTCAATTGCTATCTTAACTGCACTTGCTTTGTTAATAGTCTCCTCATATTCTTTTTCTGGCTGGGAATCCGCCACAATTCCCGCCCCTACTTGTACCGATACTAAATGTTGGCCGCTCTTTCCAGGACGGATGATGGCAGTGCGAATAGAGATGGCGCTGTTGAGCTGACCTTCAAAATCGTAATAGCCATAGGCCCCAGAATAAGGTCCGCGCCTTTCTGGCTCTAATTCCCGAATAATTTCCATGGCTCTAATTTTTGGGGCGCCGCTAACGGTTCCGGCGGGGAAACAAGCACCCAGGAGATCCCACACGGATTTATCCGGTGCCAATTCTCCTACCACATTGCTGACGATGTGCATAACGTGGGAATAGCGCTCAATGACCATCAATTGGTCTACCCTGACACTCCCTTTGACGCAGACGCGACCCAAATCGTTCCGACCCAGATCCACCAACATAACGTGTTCCGCCCTTTCCTTCCTATCTTGGAGCAAATCTCGCGCCAAAGATTCGTCTTCCGATGGGGTTTTCCCCCTCGGTCTGGTTCCGGCGATGGGTCGTAGAGTTGCTTTTATTTTGCCATTCTCTTCCCGTTCTGCTTTAACCATTACCTCTGGGGAAGAGCCGACAATTTGCCAACCATTAAAATTATAGTATGCCATGTAGGGAGAAGGGTTGATTTGGCGCAGGGAGCGGTAGAGGTCGAAAGGTTTACCCTCATAGGGAAAGGTTAGTTTTTGGGAGAGGGCTACCTGAAAAATATCCCCGGCGCGGATGTATTCTTTTGCCTTTTCTACGTTAGTGCAGAAATGGTCACGAGTTGTATTGCTTTCGTACTTTTGGGGCTGCTCTTCAGAGTTTACTGAAGATCTCCAGGTAAGAGGTTTTGCTTCTGCTGGTAGAGGCGATCGCAACTTCAATACCAATTTGTTAACTCGCTCGAACGCATCAGTATAAGCTTGTCGGGGATCCTTACTGGTAAGCAAATCAGCATAGGCGATGGCCCAAATCTTGCGCTTTACTTGGTCGAATACAACTATATTATCTACCTGCATCCAGATACCGTCGGGCAAATCTCCTTCTGTGGTGGGATAAGTGGGAACTTTAGGTTCTAACCAACGAATCGCCTCGTATCCCCAAAAGCCGAACCAACCCCCTATCCCTGGGGGAAGTTCTGGCAATTGCACTGGCTGGAGCTGGGCTATACATTGAGGGAGGATATGAAAGGGATTCCCTGTAAATTTTTTCTGAGTTCCATTTCGGAAGATTTGAGTCGTTTCCTCTCCTTTTATCTCAAGAATCCAAACCGGATCACAGCCCAAAAAACTGTAGCGCCCCAGTTTTTCCCCCCCTTCTACGGATTCCAAGAGAAAGCTATAGGGCTGACCGGCACAAACTTTATACCAAGCAGATACGGGGGTTTCTAAATCTGCCATCCACTCTTGATAAACAGGAACAAAGTTACCTTTCTCTGTTAGGGATAAAAAATGCTCTAAATCTTGCTCTATCATCAGTCGGTACTATTACCTTCTAAAACGGGACAGGCTTGCCGCCAAACCTGTCCCCTATGATTATACTTCGTAAGGAGCTTTACCAGAGAACTTCAGGGTAGCTGGTTCTGGGTTGCTACCGATGTTCCTGTTAATCTTGCCGTTAAATTCTCGACCTTCGTTCACCTTTTCTGGGAAGACACCATCTGCTGGATGGAGGAATTGAACTTCCCCACTAGGATAAACCCGGTAAATCTTGTAATCCAAAATTTTAGGTTTAAAAGTCCGCAATTGGGTTCCTAAAGCAAGACACTGCTCCTTGCGAGCTAAATAGAGGAGATTTTCCCCGGCGTTCATGACTGCTGCACCGCCAGTAGGCATTTCAAACACCTGTTCTTGCTTGCTAGTCCAGGTAATAGCATATTTTTCTTCTACTTCGGCTTTAGTGAGTAAGCCACCAGTGCTGCCGCCAAATTTGGGAGGATTTCCCGAAAGTGCTTCTGCCATAGTTATAATTTATCTCAAAACTTTCTTTGGGAATCCTATCACGCCATATTCCCTCTCCACTAATATTATCAATAATTGTAACAGTTTGTTATTTTTCCTTATCTATGCAACCCCGAAACAGGTAAAGTGGAACTGGCAGCCCAGGTTTTTCCCCGGAGATTCTGCCCAAATATCTCCCCCCCACCCCTTGACAATTTGACGACAAATTGCTAAACCTAAACCAGTACCACCCACACTGCGACGCAAAGAGCCTTCTTCTT
>JACONB010000027.1:0-14830 GCA_014323965.1 Prochloron sp. SP5CPC1
TAAAGAATTAGCTCAACAACAAGTACAGCAATTGTTAAAACGTTTGCAACAGGCAGGAATTGGAGATTCCCTATAATATAAATTTGCCAGATCGCACATCGGTGGAAAAATCTTCTACTGCTTGGGTAATTACTTGGCGCAAATTGACATAGGATTTAGCAAAGGGAGGTGGGTGTGGGGAGAGTCCCAGTAAATCAGCAGTAACGAGCACCTGTCCATCGCAATGGGGGCCTGCACCAATACCAATAGTGGGTATAGGGAGTCTCGCTGTAATGCGGGCCGCTAAAGAATCAGGAATGTGTTCCAAGACAATAGCAAAAGCACCTGCTTCTCCTAAGGCGATCGCCTCCTGGTAAATGCGTTTTTCTTCCTGATCCGTGACCCCTTGCTGTTTGTAGGAGAGTCGATGTACTGATTGAGGGGTTAAACCCACATGACCCATGACAGGAATACCTATAGCTGTCAGTTGGGCCACCGTCGCCACCATAGCAGGGTATCCCCCTTCTACCTTAACAGCTTGTGCTCCTGCTTCCTTCAGAGCGCGCCCAGCGGAGTGGATGGCAATTTGAGGACTTTCTTGATAACTTAAAAAAGGGAGATCACAAACCACTAATCCCCGCTTCACACCCCGACGCACTGCTGCTGTATGATGTAACATCTCCTCTAGGGTGACGGGGAGGGTATTGGGGTGTCCTAAGGCTACCATAGCCAAAGAATCTCCTACCAGAATCACGTCTACTCCTGCTTGATCTAAAAGTCGGGCGATCGCCCAATCCCAAGCAGTCAAAGTGACAATGGCCCGCTTTTCTTCCTTCCATGCCCTCAGTTTCTGGATTGTAACTGCCATTCTTACCGTTGTATTTGCTCTAACAAAGCTTCTGTTTGGTTGAAACGGAGGGTATTACCTTCCTCATTATACAATTCGGACGCTTTGGTAAAGGCTTTAATTGCCTCTTTGGTTGTACGTCTTCCCAGCCATGCCAATCCCAAATTGTAGTGGACCCCTGGATTATTGGGAAGCAGGTCTTTGAGTAACAGGTAAGTCCCTACTGCCAAAATGTAATCCTCCTGTTCGAGATAAATTGCCCCTATTCCTGCTTGAGCTTCAATATTGTTTTCATCTAGTTCGATTACTCGATAATAAGCTTCTAATGCTCCATTTAGCTCCTTTTGCCTTTGCAGTAGTTTAGCAATGCGCAAAAGAATCTGAATATTATCTGGATCTAGCTTTTCTAACTCCTGTAAACTTCTGATACCCTGTTGGACTCTACCTTGCCTCAGCAATGCTTCTGTGAGTTGCTGGCGCAATTTTTGATTTTCTGGCAATACTCTTACTGCTGCTTCCAGGGAGATTATTGCTTCGTTAGTGCGTCCCTGTTTTAGCAAAGTTGGACCCAACACTTCGTGGGCTTCTTGATGTTTTGGCTCCAAAAGGAGGACTTGCTGAAAACTTTTTATCGCTCCATTATATTCCCTTTGACGCAGCAAAATCACTCCCAGAGCTAAATGATACTGTAAATTATTTGGCTCCAGGGAAGCAGCGCGATAGTAAGCTCCGGTAGCTCTTATATCATCTCCCTTTTGGGCTAAACTATAACCCAGGGCATAGTGAAACTCAGCATTGTCTGGTTCTAAGAAGATGGCCTGTTCATAGGCTACTGCTGCGGCGCTATAATTTCCTTGATTTGCGTATAAGTAGCCGAGAGCGGAAAAAATCTTTGGGTTTTCTCGATCCAGACCTGCTGCTTCTTCATAAGCGGCAAGAGCAGCAGGATAGTTACCTGTATCAGCATACTCCCGTCCCCGGCGTAGCAAATCGTTGAGTCTTTGGGTGTTGCTCTGTTGGATTGGTTGTAATATGGTGTTTATTTGCCCCAATGCAGGTAGATGACAAGATACCAGGGCGCAAACTAAGGATAGACTAACTTGGATTCCAATAGACTTAAACACGACTATTTCTCTCAATAATGAACATTTAACAAATTAGCAACTCCTTCCTTCCTTTGCGCCTTGGCGGCTTTGCGCGAACCATCTTAATCTCACAACTCTTGTCTTCCTTCGAGAGCTACTGCCAAGGTTACTTCATCGGCATATTCTAGATCCCCCCCCATAGGCAAACCAAAAGCGATCCGAGTTACTTTTGTAAAAGATTTCAAGAGACCAGCAACATAGAGGGTGGTGGTTTCCCCTTCTACAGAAGGAGCGATCGCCAGGATTACTTCTTTGATTTGTTCTTGGCTAACTCGCTCTACCAAAGACTGAATGTAAAGTTGTTCCGGGGTGATCCCGTCCATTGGTGATATTGTCCCACCGAGAACGTGATACCTCCCTCTATATTCCCTGGTTTTTTCCAAGGCAATTACATCTCGAGAGTCAGCAACTACACAGATTGTACCAGTATCTCGATTGGTATTACGACAGATAGAACAGACTGGTTCTGCGGATAAATGAAAGCATATTTTGCACAAACCCACTTGCTTTTTTGCTTCCACCAGGGCTTCCGCGAGAGCTTGTACTTCAGTTTCCGATCGCTTGATTATATTCAGGGCCAACCTCTGGGAAGTTTTAGGTCCTATCCCCGGCAAATGTTGTAGTTGTTCGATTAGACGAGCTAAGGGTGGGGTATAAATTGAGCGATGGCCTCCAATATAATTATCATGGAGCTAAGCGGATTTGAACCGCTGACCCCCTCAATGCCATTGAGGTGCTCTACCAGCTGAGCTATAGCCCCGAGTGAGAATGCTTTACTGTAAGCATTTCATGATTGTTACACAGAGAATCTTCTTTTGTCAAGCATTGGGAAAATTTTTTTCAGGAATAGGGGTAGGGGCTGTGGGTGAGATAGCTGAGACAATTCCCCATGAGAAAGTAGACTACTAGCATGGCTGCTGCTGCTAAAGCTACCAGGGTTGCCGCTAGGATGAAGGATAATTCTTTGTTGTTGAAGGCTTGCTGCATCAAATGGAGGGACCAGGCGACTAAAGCAACGTCTAATATGAGAATAGGCATTAACATATTTTACAAAATGTAAATTTTTTGTCTATTCTAATACATGTTGGTATCTTATCTCATCCTAACCGGCACTCCACTTTGGGCTAGATAGGTCTTAATTTGGGCAATGGTTAATTGCCCGTAATGCAGTAGGGAAGCCAATAGGGCTGCTTCTGCTTTCCCTTCTGTTAGTGCTCTGGATATGTGGTGGCAACTTCCGGCGCCACCGGAAGCAATAACGGGAATTTCCACTGCTTCGGCAATAGTCCTAGTTAGCTCTAAGTCATACCCTGCCTGGGTTCCATCCCCGTCCATGCTGGTGACAAGCAGTTCTCCAGCTCCCCGTTCTGCCACTTCAGTAGCCCATTTAATGGCGTCTTTGCCGGTATTTTCCCTGCCACCTCGAATATATACGTCCCAGCCAGGGTTGCTGGAATGCTTACGGCGTCTAGCATCTATGGCTACGACGATACATTGTTCACCGAAGCGATCGCTCCCCTGATTGACTAAATTCGGGTTCCGGACTGCGGCGGAATTAATGCTCACTTTATCGGCTCCCGCTCTTAACAAATTTTTAATATTCTCTAAGGTTTGAATGCCGCCTCCTACGGTTAGGGGGATGAATACTTGTTCGGCGGTGCGGTAGACTACGTCTAGGATGATGTCTCTGTCTTCGTGGGTGGCAGTTATGTCCAGAAAGACTAATTCATCGGCACCTGCTTCGTTGTACACTCGGGCTAGTTCTACCGGGTCTCCAGCGTCTTGCAGGTTGACGAAGTTGACTCCTTTGACTACTCTACCTGCTTTCACGTCTAGGCAGGGGAGAATTCTTTTAGCTAGCATTGGGTTTGGGTAGTATTTTGTAGTGTGGGCATTATTGCCTATATTAATAGCAGTTACCAGCTCCCTGGGCAGGAAGACCCCGCCCCTACTGGTCAATAGCCTCGTGCCCAGTAGGTATTTAAGCGAGCAGCGAGGACTTTCTCCTCCTCAGAGGCTCGTGGGTAGTGGCCATTGCAGGGAGCGATAGAGGTCAAAGCGGCTGAAAAGAGACCAATAGGCAAAGCCCAGATTGTCCAAATGCTCCAAACACAGATTTATTGTAGGGACGCAGTTCTGCGGCATGGAGGATGTTCCCTAGGGCAGTGGGCATGAGTTTTTGAAAAAAAATTTTTATTATTTTTCTTCTGAATATGCTATATAAGAAGAAGGCGAGAAAAAAAATATGATATTGTATTATGGGAGACAAAGCGCTTTCAACCTTCAGTGACCAATAACCAGTTGTTGCCAATCAGCCCTAAATCTGTACCTTCCCAATAAATCAGCGTTATAGCGCTTCGCGCGGGAGGAGGGAACTGGTAACTGTTTCAGCTAGACGATTATTTGACTTTTGAGAAAAAATCATGAGTTCTATTTTAATGGTACCCATTCATCTGGATGCCTTGTTTCTCCAGCGCGATACGTTTGTGGCGGAGGCAATGGCAGATTTTACGCGCTTGCCCTACTTTAACGGGCAGCGAGATGTCAATCCCGATATTGCCAACATTAGTGAAGATATCGTTATTGAGCCGTTTCAAGATAAGAATTTCAATCTCAAAGCGGGATTGCACTTGCATTGGGCTTTACCAGATGCTTTGACGAAGACGATCGCTATTCCCATTGTCGAAAAACAAACTTTCAAGAAGGCATTCGGTAATAATGGAGATGATATATGGAATCAGTTAATTAGCCAACAATGGATTAAAAAAATCGATGAGTTTAAGGCCAGCGTCATGCCCAGAAGTCAAAGAACTGGCAACAGCCTGGGTGATTTTGAAAACCAGCGGGAAGCGATAGAGGCTCTCTTAAACTATCCCCTAGGAAGTGCTTTTCCTCCCGTACCGAATCGCTGGCTGGTGGAACGCACCGGTGGCGGTACCCAATTGCCAGATAAAAAATGGATTGTTGAAAGCGATTATCTCTATCCTTACGGAGAAGGTGACGAGGCTGGAAGCGTCAATATTTTATATTCGGCGGAGCTGTTTAGCGGCGGCAATCCTGACGCGATCGCCCAACTCGCGGTCAAGCTCAAAAACTCTACTCCCCTATCTCAGTTTATCAAAAACAAATTTTTAGCTCGAACGACAACCCTGTTGAATAACTATACGTCGGGGACGCCATCGGATGAGTTGCAAGCAGCATTGATGTGGGAACTCAACAAAATTATGCGAGGTGCGTCTATATACGATGCCGGCTTTTCTGGGATAACGTTGAGTGCGGAAACGCAAAATTTACTCAATGCTAATCCTCAAGGGGAAGACTTGGTACGCTTGAACCGATTGCTGTTGGAAGGGGCCTATCCAGAGTGTAAGGCTATCGGACATCAGCCTTTTCGCTATTTGGGGCGAAAAATGTCCTTTGAAGATTGGAATAAACAACATGATTCATATAAGGAGTGCCTCGATCCGCTAACGGCGGTAGGCTATGGCGAACCGACTTTTGCGGCATTTTATCCTAACTGTCATAGCGTCTTTGGCTTTTATGACGGCGATATTACAACTGCTCCTCCCTCGGGTTTGAAGTATACTGTGGTAGGCTGGTACGATGGCGGCGAGAGCGATTATTTCAAGACCTTTCTCCAGCATTCTCGGAATGTTTACCAAGGGGACAACGGCAATCCCAGCAACGCGGATTTGTTAGAAGCTATAAAAGAAGAGTTTAAATGGACGACTAAGGATTCAAACGGTCAAGAGTTTCCAAAAGAAATGCTATGCTACGCGAGGATCTGCTTCCCTTCGGCAACCAATACCGATAACACCGATAAGAACTCTGGTACTACAATCGCAGTGGGCAACACTAGCACGGAAGCTCTGTCTGCCTACTTGGCACAGACGCTCGATTCTACTCATAAATCCACAATTGAGGATCAGTTAGAATGCTTGCATCTGTTTGCGGGTTTGGAACATCGAAAGCTAGACATCGGCCCGAAATTTGAGGAAGCCCGTCACGAAAAGGGGTTTAATGCTGTTAATGCTGGTATTTTATGGACGATTCGGTACGAGACAAAGAGCGATCGCAAGGCCGATGCAGCCGAATCTCAAGCCCGAGAACAAGTTACTTTACCAAAAGATATCGCCGACGCTCTCAATACCCTCAATCTCAAGCAACAGGAGTACGATCGCGCTCTGCAGGAAATCGAGTCCTGGCAACATCAGATTTTTGCCGACTGGTACAAGTATATGCTCTGTGCCTATCCTCCTGATGACAGTCGCGACAACTATCCTGACATTGATGAGGTTAAGCATTACATCAAAGTTAAGGCCATCGAGCCCTTCAACCAGAAGTTAACAGAGACGGGAGAATTGAAGTTACTGGTGGATCCGACCAGTCAAAATTTAGTGATGCAGAGAGATAGTAATGGTAATGTAGTTACCGCTACCGCTTCGCCACCAAACTCTATAGCGTCCCAACTGGCGACTGAAGTTAATAATATTATGGATAAGCTCCATAACTACAATCAACAGCTAAA
The DNA here is from genome assembly GCA_014323965.1 of Prochloron sp. SP5CPC1. Lineage (GTDB taxonomy): Bacteria > Cyanobacteriota > Cyanobacteriia > Cyanobacteriales > Prochloraceae > Prochloron. Next base: position 6,500 of record JACONB010000027.1, read on the forward strand.
GAATAGTATTATTACAGACAGAACCCTGGATAATACCAGTGATAACTCTGATATCCTGCAGGGTTCGCCAACAGTGACGGCAAAAGGACCGTTGGGAAATTGTTTGAGCTTTGATGGCAAAAATGACTACATCCAATTGTCACGGCTGAGTGATGTTAAGGCCGTTTCGATGTGGGTGAATATTCCCAGCCAACAGGAAAGGGGCGATCGCTGCCTGCTGGATGCCCCTAGCTTGAGTAACGGACAAGTTGCCGCTAACGTCGGCGATGATTTGCATGTCATGTATGTGGATGGGGAAGAGGTCGGCAAGCGAGTGGGAGATTTACCCACTTGGCAAGATATTCCTAAAAACCGCTGGGTACATCTCTACTTGCAAGCTAAAACTGCTTTTAGCGGCGATATATATATAATGAGCGATCGCCATGGGAGCAACAAGTTAAAGGCTCAAATTGCTGTGGTTCGGGTTTACAACCGAGATTTAACTGAGGAGGAAATAAACCGCGATCGGTCTAATACCATTGAGCTAAACTACCTTCTCAAACGAGTTCCCAGCCCCCGTTACTGGCAGCCTAACGACCCCGTCATCCTCATTGAAGGCAAAGGGGCTAAGTTTACCGAGCGACACGGAAGTGACGGTTTGTTAGAGTGTCAGTTGTACCAAAATAGCAGCAATACCACGCTACCGGATTTAATTGCCAATTACGAGAACACCATTGGAAATAAAATTGACGCGATCAAAACTAAGGGCAACATTGCCTTTAGTACCTGGACAAAACAACCCTGGCATCCCTTTCTCATGGAGTGGGAGGTGGAGGTGCTACCCGTCGGCTCTCAAAACAACCTGGATCCGGATACACGGGCATACCATCCGCATTTTATCGTCAGTAACTATGTTTTAGAGGAAAACGCCACGGATCTTTCTGTCAAATCGGGAACGGGTTTAACCAAAGCAGCGAATATCTATAGTGGTTCTACTATTGTTACGCCCCACGCTAGTATCAAACTCAAAAAAGAGATAGAAGCCTATCTCAATGAGAAGAACGTTTTGGGCGACAAAAGCGTGATGGAACAATATTTTGCAGATACCGGAGAAACCTCCAGCGACAATTATCTCAGCCAGCCTGGAAATATCGATAAGGTTAAAACCTGGTATGAGAATAAATATTCTATCAACAGCAAGACTGCCGAGCAAAAAGCAGAGGATGCGATTTATACGGCGATTCGCGCTTACGAACAGCTGCAAAAGAGTAACACTTTGGCTCAAGCTTTAGGGGGGTTCAATCCCGGTTTGCTCATGCACAAGCAAACTATGCAGCTGCGAATTAACGATCCCCTGGGCTTCGAGGACTATAAGCCGTTTACGGAGCAAGTCCGCCTCGCAGTGGGCGATCGCCGCCGAGTTGCTCCGGTGCCTTTAAACGATTTTAACCCCATTCGTTCCGGGGTTATGAGTATCCTGCGCTTGCGGCTGATGGATACTTTCGGACAGGTAAAGGCAGATCTGAATCCTGAGCAACTCATCGTGACGGAGAAAATGACTCCTCCCTCTGACTATAACCCTCCGGGGGGAAGGGATTGGGTGTATCTACCGCCGCGCTTGGTGCAGCCCTCTCGCCTCAACTTCCGCTGGCTGTCGGCGAGTCAAGGAGAGCAAGAGTCTAACAGCCATCCCATGACTACTCCTATCTGCGGCTGGTTGCTGCCCAACAATCTGGACAACAGTTTGATGGTATATGATTCCCAGGGCCAGGCTCTCGGTTCGGTGGATCAGGAGGCTAAGTGGGAACCGGCACCGGGTAGGGACGTGGGAGTTCAAATTGGCGATATTGCTAATTCCTATTTACGGAAAGTAGTGGATCGCCTGACGTCCGATGCCAATGACAAGCGCGGCGAATTTATTAACAACTTCATTACCGTTATCGACAGTGCCTTAGAAAACATCGAACCGGAGAATTTCGCGCAACATCAAGATTTGGCTTTGTTGATGGGGCGTCCGGTAGCAGTAGTGCGGGCTTCCTTAAAGTTAGAGTTACAGGGATTGCCGGCTATTAACCACGGCTGGAATGTGTTTCGTCAAGATTTGGGGCGAGATTACCGAGATACGGATAACTTGACGAAGGTGGAGTTTCCTGTTCGCATCGGCGAGGACCGACAACTGAACGACGGCTTGGTGGGGTACTGGCAGGAAGGGGAGGATGGTTCCTTGGGCAATATTTTTTACGCCCCTCAGAGCGGTGGTGTAACCGATAAGCAAATTGAAACTCACTCGGGGGATCCCCTTAATGTTTGCCTGACTATTGAGGAGCCGCCCCAAGCTTTTACTTTGCTCATGGATCCCAGGGGTAAAGTACATGCTACTAGTGGGGTATTGCCCACTAAGGTGATTGATTTGCCGCCAGATTACTATACTGAAGCCCTGAAGAAGATTGAGATTACTTTCTTGTCGGTGCCTATCCTCACGGAGGCTTACCGAATTAAATTACCTCTGCCTAAGGAGGCGGGCTATACTTGGTCTTGGTTGGAGAAGGACCGCTATACTTGGAAGGAGATTTCTACTGTGGGTACGATCCGCAAGGAGGTCATCTTGTCTGCATTTGAGCATGGGGAAGAGGTCTGGAATCGTCTGATTCAACAGGGGTGGATTGTAGAGCTGGATCTCGTCCAGGCTCAAATAGTGCCAAAAGACCAAAGGACAGATGCTTCTCTGGGAGATGATATGCAGGATAAGGAGCCGAAAATAGAACAGATTCTGGCTCGGACTCATATCGGGGCGGTTGACCTCAAGGCTACTTTTGGCGATCGCCATGAAATTCGGGAAGGATGGTTGAAATTAAGTAAAGTTATGGTAAAATAACTTTGTTAGGTAAACTAAGTCCGTGGAGGGGACAAAAGGCAAGGAGGGGCAAGGGGGACAGATGGGAATAAATTAAGGAAGGTTTGCTAAACTTAACTAAATTAAGTTTAGTAGGCAGATGAGTCAGTACGTGGAGGGGACAGATAGGGCGATCGCACATCGGTGCGGTCAACCTCAAGGCCACTTTTAATTCGGGAAGGATAATGTTCGTGGGGGGGGACAGGAGGATAGGGCAAAGATAGGGCGATCGCACATCGGTGCCAATTTTGGGGCGATCGCCATGAAATTCGGGAAGGATGGTTGAAATTGAGCAAAGTTGTGTTAGGATAATTTTAGTTGGCAATCTGAGTCAGAAAAATGCAGGATAATGTTCGTGGAGGGGGACAGGAGGATAGGGCAAAGATGGGGCGATCGCACATCGGTGCCAATTTTGGGGCGATCGCCATGAATTTAGGGAAGGATGGTTGAAGTTAAGTAAAGTTTCTGCTTAAATAACTTTTTTTTAAGGTTAATTATGTTTGTGGGGGGGGACAGGAGGATAGGCAAAGATAGGGCGATCGCACATCGGGGCGATCAACCTCAACAACAGTAGTAAATACTCATTGTGGGGAGGCAAATAATTGGGTATTATTTAATTTAGGCGATAACCAAGCCATTTTACAGATGAAAACAGTTCGTTTAGACTTAACGCTGGCGGAGGCCAACCTGATTTTAGAAGCCCTGGGGCAAATGCCCTTCACGAGAGTCTATCAGTTGGTTAACAAGATCCAGCAGCAAGCCTCAGGGCAGATTGAAGAAGAGCAAAACAGCTCCGAAAAGCAAATATTAAGTTAAACAGGAGGCATTATGAGCAACAGGAGTTCAGTTATAGAGCCAATAGCAGCGGCCCCTTTCCGCCGCAGCCATCCCATGGGCTTTAACCTCTTCGATGATGACGGCCAAAACGTCCTCTATATCGATTCAACGGGCGAGAATCTCCACTTTTCGGTGTTGAATACATCTGCTGAGACCGTCGCTTTCTCTGCCCTAAGCGGTAACGTCGGGGCCGACAACTATCACTTAGAGTTGAAATTCCGACCGGGGACTTTAGCTAATGAGGATCGGATCGCTTTAAAAGAAAGTAGCGGCTGGAGTTTCAAGGTTGTAAAGGGCGATGACGGTACGGTTTCTTTATACTTTCTCAGCTCCAGCACCCCAGAGATAGCATCGGGCGGGAAGTTGGATTTAACCCTCCAGAATGTTAGTGCTGATGCGGGAGGCGGGGCCCGGGGGACGCGAGTGGAGTTCAAATACCGAAATCTGAAGTACAAAAACGCAGCTGCAACGGAAAGGTTAGAAGGCACTCGCATTGAACATTTGAGTATAATCAACCAGCGGGGCAAGAAAAACATTCCCTTGCACGTCGGCTTCGTGGGTTCTAATACGGTTCTCAATGATGGGGCTACACAAAATGAACTGGTATTGAGAATTGGCAATGCTTCCTCAGACCCTATTTCTTTAGCTGCAAGTGGTGGTGCAACTCCCAAATTTATTTTGTCTCTTGATTCGGGGAGTGTGAGCGAGAAGCCTTGGGCTCTGGGCACTGATAGCGAGGTGGGAGGAATTAACGTACAGGTTAAGTTTCCTGGCGATGGCTGGCAAGACGTAACAAAGTCGGGTCAAAGTAGTTCGCCCCAGTGGGAAATCGACATTCCAGCATCTTTGAGTCAATTAGACGGTCAAAATTACCTTCAAGTAAAGCTGTCTAGTATTATCACGGACCATCCATCGGGCTTTACTAACCTATACGTTCGCTACGAGAATATTCCCGATTACTGGGACGGACAGTTTGTCTGCGCGGTGGAGAAAGCGCCTTTGTTGTATAAGGATTTGGGGAATAATCGAAATGTTGGCATTGGAACGAACGCTCCAACGGCTCAATTATCCCTAGGAGAATGGAATAAAGGAAGTGCTGGGCCTAGTGGAGATGGTGCCGTACAACTGTTGTTGAGTGGCAGTCACAATGAGGGTGTTAACCTGGGAAATGCCAATGGAACCTACAAACTCAAGATTGAGGGATATAATAATGACGGCGGCGAGGTGATATATCCAATATACTGTAGGGACGAAAACGACAAGGTGGATTTTTGGCTCAAAAACAGACCGTCAGAAAGTGGTGTACCCACGATGTACTTTGCTTGCCTACGAAGGTGACGGACAGAACGGCACGGCTTACATACAAGCTCGAGATAAGTCTGGTAATACCAATCTTGACTTGCAATTCAGGACTCAAAGCGGTGGTAACCTGGTTGAGGCACTGAAGATAGACTCAAATGGGAAAGTTGGCATTGGAACTACCGCTCCAAACGCAAAACTGCATGTTGAAGGGGACTTAAGGATAGGAAGCAGTACAGCTCAAAACAAACGTGATATCAACATGATTCGTATTGGAGATAGCGATTATATAAGGATAGGAGAGTGGGAGGCAGATGATACCCTATCTTTCAAAGCCTCTAGGTACAGCTTCACGAGCGGCGGAGAAGTCAAGATGAACAGTTTAAGAATCGGAAATACGACGATTGGAGAAAATGAATTAAGCATTTTGAAGAAATTAGCGAATGGAGAACTGGTTGTCGAGATGTACAATACAGCGCATGGTCAATATTTATATGCTGCTAGCGATGGCTTTAATTACGACGGCGATCGGCGACGTGTATTTACCTGGGGACCGGGCGATCGCATTAACCAAGGATATTGGCGCTTGAGATATCCGAGATAACAGTAAAAATCGCCTTCGATAATCTAATACTGAGAGTGCTGCCAAATAGCTAGTAGCTAGAAGTCACGGGAAAGCGATCGCCCCCCTCTTCCGCCCTATTTTGAAGATTCATGATTCAAAGTTACCCAATATCCAAAACCATCGCTTCCTTCGCTGACCTTGAACGAAGGTTTCAGTTATCTCCCACTGAGAATGACTCATTCTTTAGGGAATGGCAGTCAGGCTTACCCGGCCTCACGAACCAAGAATACGAAACCCTAGACAAAATCAAAAAGCGATTTGAACGGCATAGAAAAGGAGGTTCTCTGGCAGAAGGAGTAATTAATCAATTGCTCATTTCTCCCTTGCTCACTTTGGCGGGTTTGTATGACGAACCGTTTTCTGTCACCACTGAAGGGACTGTTGAATTGGAAGTGGAGGAGGGGAATGAAATCTTGCGAGGTCGAATTGATACCCTAGTTATAGCTCAACAACTCTGGGTTTTGGTGGTGGAATCCAAATCGACGATGAGTTTTTCCGTGGCTCTGCCTCAAGCTATGACTTATATGATGGCTAATCCCAACCCTGAATGTCCTGTTTATGGTTTAATTGGCTATGGGGATGAATTCATGTTCATCAAATTGCTGACCCATGGGATTCCCCAATACGATCTCTCTAACATTTTTTCCCTGCTTCTGCCCCGCAGGAATCAGTTACAGGATATCTTGCAAATCCTGAAGCAAATTGCTAAAATAATTAGGCTTAATAAAAGTAAGGTTATGTAAATCTTAATTAAGGGAGTTGGGGGAGGGCGATCGCACTCGAAGCAAATAGTTGTAAACTGGGGGAAGGGCGATCGCTCCCAAAACTCGAGAGCTGGATGAATTTATTAAATGCAAGAATTAGATAAAGGTATAATAATGGAAATGCAACCTACGGAAAAACGATTTATCACCCAAGAATTAACAGGAGAAGACACCAGGATGAATTTACCCTAGCCCTGTAGTAGCTAGAACTGTGCGAGAGGGCGATCGCTCCTGACACTGAGAGCTACAGATTTTGAGTCGGGAGATATGACCTTATAATGGACAACCGACCGGAATAGATTGGAAGACTAGTGGGAAGACTCAATTATACAAATATCGGCTTATTCCCAAGAATCATGAAACTACAATTCAACGCTTGTTGCCCAGTCCCACAGCTGGAATATTGCTATCTCAACTCTAGTCATTGTTCTATCGTCTAAACTGTACATGAAGATTTAACAGGAAGGCGATCGCTCCCAAAACCGTGAGCTAAATGAATTTATTAAATGCACGAATTAGATAAAGGTATAATAATGGAAATGCAACAGAATTAACCCTAGCCCTGTAGTAGCTAGAACTAACGGGAGGGCGATCGCACCTGACACTGGCCGGGGAACGAAAACCCAAAAAAGTATTGCGGATTACGCCGGGAGACAGGTTAAGCACATTTTACCAAAAGTACGATCCTTACGAACCAAATCATGAAATTACAATTCAACGCGCATTACCCCAATTTTATTAAATTGACAAAGAGTCCTACAGCTGGAATATTGCTATCTCAACTCTGGTATTGCCATGACAAAGAACCCCAATTGTTCTATCGTCGTACATGAAGATTTAACGGGAAGGCGATCGCTCCCCACTGGCCCTTAAGAAGGAAAATTACCAATGCAGTTACCATCAACCGTTAGCGGCGAAAAATTGAGGAACAACTTCCACACCTGGGGACACTTCAATCCAGAGGCTGTGGTCACCTCCCCCATGGGGGCGATAGAGAATCCGACTGGGGCCCCTAATCGCCACCCCGTGGCAGTGGTGAACGGTTCCATCGCAAATAATATCGATTACCGGCAGGGGGGAGTTGCTGGCAATATTGGCACGAATCTGTTTGGAGTTAATGAGAATAATAGTTTTCCCCGAGGGGGGACGGCACCAGGTGCCTTGAGGCCCCCGAGTCCCTGGAAAGATATGGGGCAACCCAGAAGCCCCCAAGGGTATCCGCCATCTTCCCGCCACTTTGGAGGCTCCAGCAATGCGACCCTGGCCGAGGAGCTGTCGGACCCGCTGGGGGCAAACTCCCAAAAGGTAAGCGGCTTCTTGTACGCCTACGGCTTGTTCCGGGTTACCGGGAGTCTGAAACTTGCTCCCTACCACCGGCACCTCAGGGTCAAGTTCCATCCACAACCTCGCCCCGCAAATCAGGGCTGGTTTTGTGGGGCTGTAAACCAAGCGGGAGGGTCCGGTTATGTCCGCGCGGTGGCAATATTGGGACTGTTTGCCCAATTTGACGCCGATGGCTGGACGGGAGCCTCCATCTTTACGGTTCCGGCCCAGCACCTGTTGGTTGGCATGGATGAATCCTTTCTGGGTGCGCTGGCCTATGTACCAGTTAACCTTTGGGCCTCTTTTACCGGGGATGATTGTGGGCCTGCCCCTAGAAGTAGGAATCTGCCATTGGCGCCCCTGCTTCCGAGCACCTTCGATTCTGCCTTGACCCAAGAGGATACGGAGGCGAACTGCGGATATTCCCAGGCGATGGGCTGCTTCGGCCACCCCGAGAGAAACTGTTGCGCTAGAGTTGGGAATCTTCATGGGACTATTACAAAGTTCATTATTGTCTACGATATTACCAGATTTTTGGGAAACTGTCAAGATAGCTGGGAGAAAAAAAACTGTTGCGCTAGAGTTGGGATTGGGCAGAGAGGGGATAAATA
>JACONB010000027.1:14923-16792 GCA_014323965.1 Prochloron sp. SP5CPC1
GAATTGGGGAAAGGGCGATCGCTCCTAGTGCCGATAGCTGGGGTGAAAAATGAAACAGAAGGAGGAAAAAAGTGGCGATAACAATTAAATTTGCCTCATGGAATATCGAAAATTACGGAAGCAAGAAAGATAAAAAATCTAAAGACCTGCCTAAGTTGATTGCCAAAACGATGGAACTATATAAGATAGACATTTTGGCTATTCTGGAAATGCAGAAGAATGGCTATCTGACGATTAATGCAAAAATCGTGGCAGAGCTAAATAGTTTAAGCTACAAAACAAATTGGAAAGAAAAATTTGTCAATGTTGGCGATGAAGGCGTTTCCTTTTTCTGGCACGAAGCGACTCCAGGTTCTGCCAATGCTTTCAAAGCAAAAACTTACAGTAACAACCCAACTGAGTATATTTCCGGTAAAGTTCTCGGAGATGATAGGGGAAATAGGATTTATTTTCCTAAGACCCAAACACCATGGAGTAGTTTGCCTGGGAAACCTGACGGGAGACGACCTGCTTTTTGCGCTTTTGAAACTAATACAGGAACAGGAACTGCAAGCACATTTACGTTTTTCGATATACACACACCTTTCAATACAAGTACATTAATCCAGGCTTACAGCGCCTACCTGTACTCTACATCTAGAGAAATTGGGCAGGTGCAAACGTTTGATAGCGTCCAGGCTGCCATTCACGCTAAAACTCTAGGAGAGACGGAGGTTGAGAATGTCATTGCAATTGAGTTTTCTAGCGCTAGCACCGCACAAAAACAAGCGGTGGCAAAGGAGGCCATTGATGCCATTACTAGCGATAAGTTTATAGACAAATGGGGAGACGAGATTGTAGCAGGTATTGATTTTCAAAATATTGCTAAGGAGGCAGCCAAAGAAGCCGCCACAAGCGCTGCCCAAGAGGCCAAGGTTCAGGGGTTCGATAGCCTTACCAGTGCCACCAGTGGCGTTAGTGGTGAGAAGGCGGTAATCGACGCTGGTGCTGCTGCTGGGGCAGCGGCTGCCACTTATATTTTTGCTGAAGCCAGTAAGACTGCTAACTCCGCCACTGAAGCAGCTAATGCGGCGACCCAGGCAGTTAGCAAAGTTAGTTACACGCCTCCTACAAAAAAGGCAAAGACATCCGGTCTCTCCAGTGCTGCTAAAAAGGCTGCTGCAGAATTTGCTAAAGACGGGGTAAATACTATAACTTTCAGCTCAATTGGAGGAACAGATGTTTCTACCGTCAAGGCCTCGCTCCTTGCCGGAGATTTTAATATTGATTATCCCGATCCTAATGATTATACTAAGGTTGGGGGGGCTTCTAAATATATAAAGGGTCGTGACAAGGCTTATAACGAGTTGTTGGCGTTGCCAAGTTCGGTAGCGATTAATGAAATGACTACTCAAAGGGCTGGCAACAAATATAACGATTTTTCAGGAGCTAGAATTTACATACTCAATAATCCTAACCCATTAGATCCTATTCCTCCTTCAACGACTCCTAATGGCGTTCCTCAAGACGTATATGATGTAGTCGATGCCTTAAAAGGCAAAGAATTTCTGAGTTACGAAAAGTGGTTTGAGGCATTAAAAGCAGAAGCTAAAAAACAAGGAGTGCCATGGCCGCATATGTTAACATATGATACTCAAATAAATAACGCTTTCGACAGCACGAAGGACTTAAATCAAACTGAATACTTTAGAGTAAGCGCCTACGATAACATCTTTGTAAAAAATCCAGGCTCGCCGATCGCCCCCGGTTCCGGAAAATCGATAGATATACTCAGCGAGCTGGGAAGTTGGCCCGCAGATACTTCTCCTGGGAATTACTGGCCAAAGGCTGAAGGAAACCTCAACAAAACTGCGAGTAATTTTATAACTA
>JACONB010000027.1:16867-18142 GCA_014323965.1 Prochloron sp. SP5CPC1
GCAACAACCCCTCCTTTTACCGCCTCTCTTCCTACTGCTGCTGATGCGGCAGCATTTTACAAAAGTTATATCAGCGATCACTACCCCGTATATGTCGAGGTAACAATATAGCAAGCTCTTTTAGATCGCGCCCTGCCCTTAAACGGTCATCTAAAAACAATGGAACTTCAAGAACTTAAAAACATTATTAACAACAGCATCGTTGACGGGACTCTAACTGTCACGAAAAATACTCTCAACTCCGAGAACATTAACTGGCTTCTGAATAACTACTTTCCGAACAGCACCCTCACTCTTCGCAACGCAACAGTTGTTAGCACTCCCTCTGAGGATTTCGTGCGAGTCACGGGAGTCTCGAATAATAACGAGCTGTTTCCCGTTAGCGGCGGTTCCGCTCAATTCGGGGCTGAGGCCAAATTCTACATCCTCGATAGCAATGCCGAACTGCAGTTAACCTCTACAGCACCTCAAGATTGGACTTTTGAAAATAGTTTTCCATCCCTAACCAATAGTTACTTCAATCAATTTGGCCTTGGCAATATCAGACCGACATTTAAGGCAGCCTCCGTAGATAACACCAGCGAGAATTACCAGAAAGGACTGGAATATCATTCTGGATTCGAGGCGCCCTCAATTTGGGGAGTCATGCAGTGGTTGCTAACTTTAGATGCCAATGCCACCATGTCGGGACTGCTGGAATTCCATGGCGGCTATCCCCTTATGACATTAACTGTAGAACCGACAATTAATGTCTCCATAGAAAGCAGTGCTAACTTCGAGCTATCCTTAATCCACCACAGTCAAACGTTTCCCAATCCCCGCCAGCAGGATAATCCGGTGGTCGTTGCTTTTTCTCAACTAACTGCGGAGGTGGAATTCAGTCATGAGGGTAACCCAGTCAAAATCCCCATTTCAACTCAATTTAGTACTGATTTAAGCGTCTTAAACTTTCGGATAGCCACAGAAGAAGCGTTCGACCTGGCTCTATCGGAGATTGCTCATCTGGTGGGAGGAGTCGATTTGGGGGAAGCACTTCCGAGCGCTTACAATCCTCTGGGACTAACGCTCCATCATATTGACTTTGCCATAGGGCTGAGGACTCAAGTCTTGGAATATGTAGAGATTGGGATTAAATCCCAAAACCCGTGGGAAATTATTAAAGAGTTTCTTACTATTGAAGAAATCTCGATGGGATTCATGGTCGTCAAGCCGCTGAATTCTTCCCAGCGACAGATGATCGCAACTCTGTATGGACTGGTGGATATTGGGGGAGTC
>JACONB010000028.1 GCA_014323965.1 Prochloron sp. SP5CPC1
ACTGGAGACCTTGATTTTGTCCAGCTCCTGTTCCATCTGCCAATATGGGTGGACGAATCTCACTATCAAAATCAATCAGGGCAATATTCTCTTGCGGCCCCAAATTGGTAATATAGTTGCGCAAGGTACTCTGCACTGCGGGCAACTTATTGCCTCCCATAGAACCAGAAGAGTCCACCACTACTACCACAAGGGAAGGCTTTTTGGCAAATTCTTGCCAGGACTGGATCATAGCCGCCACTACTTCAGGTCGGGAAGGACGGAGACTGCTATATTTTGCCTTGGGATCCACCCCAAACTGAGGGGAGAACTTACTGGACAGGGACACCCCTGGTACTCCTGGTCTGAGCCCTGCTGCCGTGGCGATTTGCTGTACTTCAGGAGTGCGTAAATAGGCAAGAAATTGTTCTGCTGCTGCCCTTTCCTCCTTACTTACCCAGGGAGCAGTAGGTAAAATACCCCGCATATTGGAAGTAAAGGTAGTTTTGGGGTAGATAGCCTCATACTTGTCATTCCCCTGGGAATTGCTATTAGCAGCAATAACGGAAGACTCGTAAACAGAAGCGATGGTCGCCCAGTAGGGACCGTTTTTCACCATATCCCGAGCCAAAGAACCGGTGGAGGTGCCGTAACGAGTTACTTTACTCTGGATACTCTGTACTTCCCCCTGATATTGCCGTACCTCTGCTATAGTCATTTTTTCCGGTGCCTTCCCAGAAACTGAGGCAAACTGGGCTACGAGGGTTTGCAGCCCAGAATTGGAATGGCTGGGAGCCGTGTGGACGAAGTTAATGGGCAGTTGGGGACTATTGGGGTCCAGGTCTTGGTGGTTTTCTGCTCCTACCAAAGCCTGATATAAGTCCTCTTGCTGACGCAACCCTGGGGCTAGATCCGCAGCCGCCATGAAAACCATGGGACTATGAGCCAAGAGTGGAGCGTCCGTAATTTGGGGAATGTAATTCTGTCCCGGGAATCGGTTGTTGATGTGGTAGATTAATTGGGAATGGTATATTTCCCCGTCTACGGAAAGGAGAGTGGGAAATTCAGAGCTATTAGGGGGAATAGTTCCACCTTGGAATTGTTCTGCCAGGGTAACCATTTCCTGGACAACGTCTCCGCTGCCTTTAGCTTCGCACTGGAGGTAAAAAGTTGTCCCATTATCTAGTTTAGGTTGAGTTTGATTAAATTGGTCAGCAGCTTGATTACAAAATTGTTCCAGAGCGCTGCCAACTAAAAACTTCACGGGAAATCCTTGCTTTGGTGGCTTTACAGCTTCAGGACTATTACAAGCTCCCAGGAAGAGGAGAGCTAAAGCTGTGGTCATACATTTATACTTCATCATCTTATTTATCTGGGTTTACCAATTATAAACTAATCTATTTTTAATCTAAAATTAGCATGGATTGAAATAGCTGCTACCATGGTACGTGATTACTGGTCACTAGTAACTGAGGCGTCAGGGTTTAACTCTATCTGTTTGGCTCCTGTATTATAAACATATTCGGCATACAAGCAGCCATTGCGCGGTAGGATTCGCAGCTCTCTAATGGTAGTGAAATCTAGATTAGAAGGGAATGGAAGATGAATTTCAGATAATCGAAACCACGCCTTTATTTGCTTTCCTAAAGGAATTCTGATTTGACCATTAATTAGCTTTAAGGCTTGCTTGGGATAGCTAACAGTGTACAATCCTCCTGAGGAGGGATATTTTGGCAGCGACGGATAAAAATTAAGACCGGATTTGAAGAACTTTTTCAACAATGCCTTATATGATTTGAGGGATTCTACTAAGCCTTTTAATGTTTGTTGTGCGGCTTGAGCAAAAATACTTTTGTAATTCTTATTACTCTTCAAGGTTTGACACAAGAAACTGTACCCTACTAGATGCCCCCCTCTCCTCTTAACTACACCTTCATCATCTATTATTGCCTTGCTAGACTTGAAATATCTTTGCCTAACTTCGTACAATGCGCTATTATATAAGCTGTTGCTTTGCTGGCAAATGAACACCAGTACAGCCTTTTGTAGCTTATTAAGATGGAGTAGGTTTTGTTGACAGGCAAACATTTTGTTATCTAGCTCAATCTTTCCCATAATTATAATTGACCCAACTGCTAATTCGTTAAGTTTTTTTAACAATATTTCTTAGAAGTCAGAGATACGGGGGGTTAAAACCCCAGCTTCGCTCGACTGCCACCTGTTAAAACAGGTGGCTATATCTCGCTCAGGGATTTTTTAGGTATTCTATCAAGGTGGCGGCAACAACGACTATGCTCTAATTACAGACTTCAACCTGGGCTCGGATCGCCTCCAATTGAAAGGATCTGCTGAAGAATATACTTTGGGTGCGTCAACCAGTGGTTTGCCCAGTGGGACAGGTATATCTTTCAATGGCGATCTGGTTGCGATTCTCGAAGACATTAGCATAACTGAATCCCAATTTACCAGCAGTGTCGATTTTGTTTAATACATCCGTAATAAACTAGTCAATGGAACCAATATATCCCAAAATGGTAATCAGTTGCTGTTCTCCAAAATGTTGTTGATATACTTCCGGAAGAGCAATTAACATTGGCCTAATTATCCTTTTGGATCCCCCTGTGTCGGAAATAAGGGGATCTTCCCATGAATTAATTGATAATGCTATTCTGGACCAATTCAACAGATAAATTCAAAGCGGATGCTATTTGCTCGGCGCTTAAACCTAACTGCTGTAAACGACTAATTGCTTTTATAAGGGATCCCTCGGCATTAGTTTTTTCTTTTTCCAGGTGATCGGCACGTTCTCGTTCCCGCTCCGCCCGTTCATGTTCTTGCTCGGCACGTTCTCGTTCCCGTTCAGTGTGTACTTTTTCTAATTCAGCTTGTTCCTGTCCAGTTAATAAAAGATTACCATCTTTGTCCCACCAACGCAACCAGAGTAGGGTTTGATTTTGATAATTTCCGCGCCATAATCCCAATTCTACAGGTAAGAAGTCAATGGGATAATGACCACGTTCATTGGGTTCCAGTTGATGATAAAATCCATGAAAAAGATGATATACTTCCAGCTTACCACTTTGAATCTCATATATCCCATAATAAGGTACACCTATAATTTGTTCATAGACCCAAAACTTACCTGGTCTAGTACCCTTTTTTCTTGACTCTGACAAAGAAGTTTTATCCCGCTCCTCCTTCCCAGAACCGCTGGCAAACTCTAAAACAATCAAAGGTTTAATATATTCTCGCCAGAGGACATAGGAACGACGAATCTGGCCATCTAATAAAGGGGGTACACCCCCCACGTAAAACCAATCTGGTGCTTCGGCACCTTGTTCTGGAGGGTCTGTTTCCCGCCAATAAATGCCACTATCTTGTCCAATAGCATAGTCTCCCTCAGGATGAATCTGTTGTAAAATGGCACCGATGGAATCGGTAAGAATGATACTTTGGGGATGTTCTTGAAAATTCTTCACAAAAGTACCGTCTGATTCTGGTAATTGAGTATGATCCGGAAAGGGAGGAGGTAAAGTTATCGTTTCCATAATCTTCCTTTGCGCGATTATATTCCTGAACCCACAGGAGCTGTAGCATTTAACTTTAATTCAGGACAGTCCGACATTACTTGTCGTAAATTCCATTCATTCTTAAACAACAAAACAGGACGTTCCCAATTATCCTTCACTGTAATAGTATTAAACAAACGTCCCGCTTTTGCCAAAGCCTTCCAACCTCCTGCAACCCAACGGGCCACACTATAAGATAATGGTTCTAACTTCGTTTCAGCTCCATATTCCTGCTGGAGACGAAACTGGACCACCTCAAACTGCAATTGTCCTACTGCTGCTAAAATAGGGTCTCGTTTAAACTCGTCCGTGGAGTACATAATTTGAATGGCCCCTTCCTCTTGTAACTCCTGGACTCCCTTTTGAAACTGCTTGAATTTAGAGGGGTTGGGGTTCTTTAAATAAGCGAATAACTCCGGGGAAAAACAGGGAATACCCTCATATTCCAACTTCTTCCCATTATAAATGGTATCCCCAATGGCAAATACTCCTGGATTATTCAAACCAATTATATCCCCAGGATAAGCTGCTTCCAGGGAGTCCCTCCCCCGAGCAAATAATTTTTGGGGTCGAGAGAGACGAATGGTTTTCCCCGTCCGAGCATGACTTACAGTCATATCCTTCTCGAACCTCCCGGTGCAAACCCGGATAAAAGCCACCCGATCTCGGTGTTTGGGGTCCATATTAGCTTGTAACTTGAACACAAAACCGGTAAACTCCGGGTAAGTAGGCTCTATAATACCCAAAGAAGACTTCCTTCCCTCTGGTTTCAGAGCATATTCCAGGAAAGCTTCCAGAAACAGCTTCACCCCAAAATTGGTCATGGCACTCCCAAAGAACACCGGAGTCATTTTCCCCCCCTGCACTTGCTCTAAATCGAATGGAGCACCAATTTCTGCCAAAATTTCCAATTCCTCAAGGAGTTGACTGTATAGGTCCGGTTCCAGGTATGCTTCAACTTCCGGGTCTTCCAACTTTAGCTTCCTTTCTCCCGCCTCCTGACTACCGTGGGCACGACGTTCAAAGAGATGAATACATTGCTGGCGGCGGTCAAACAGTCCCTGGAACCGATCCCCTATCCCAATGGGCCAATTTACTGCATAGGTTTGTAAGCCAAATTCGGCCTCAATTTCATCTAGTAACTCTAAAGGTTCCCTTCCGGGGCGATCTAGTTTATTGATAAAAGTAAAAATGGGGAGACCTCGGAGACGACAGACTGCAAATAATTTCCGCGTCTGAGGTTCCAAACCTTTCGCAGCATCAATTAACATGACCCCATTATCTGCTGCTGCCAGAGTGCGGTAGGTATCTTCGCTAAAATCTTGGTGTCCGGGGGTATCTAGTAAGTTAATCTGATAATCCCGATAGTCGAACTGCAACACCGTGGAAGTAATGGAAATCCCCCGCTTTTGCTCCATTTCCATCCAATCTGAGGTTACCTTGCGTTGCGATCGCCGCGCTTTCACGGCCCCTGCTTGATGTATCGCCCCCCCGTAGAGCAAAAGCTTCTCCGTCAGAGTTGTTTTCCCGGCGTCCGGGTGGGAAATAATCGCAAAATTACGTCGCTGTTGGACAGCAGTTTCCAGTTCAGTCATTATGAAGTCGGTTTTTTGTAGAAGTTAGGGAATAGAGGGATTAGGGGATTGAGTGATAGAGTGATAGGGGTTATCGGGTATAATTATATCATATGTATAGGGCAAAGGTCAAGGTAGGGGGTTGACATTGACGAATGTAGATGATATACTTTAAGAGTGGTCAAATATGCTGCCCTATATATAGCAACCCTAAATAATTCGATCCCCCCGCCTGACGGCACCCCCCTTAATAAGGGGAGAATTAAAGGGGGGATTAAGTGTTAGAGAGTTATCTTAAATGATGATAGACTCCTATATAGAGGATAACAAAACACTGTCAAGGTACGTGGTAACTGTTAACTGAATAAAAATGCTGGACAAATTAGAAGCTATAATTGAAGATATTGACGCAAGAGAAATTTTAGACTCTCGGGGGCGTCCTACAGTAGAAGCAGAAGTGCGTTTACACAGCGGTGCTTTTGGTGTTGCCCAAGTGCCAAGTGGTGCCAGTACGGGAACTTTTGAAGCTCATGAATTGCGAGACGGAGGAACTCGATACGGTGGAAAAGGAGTTTTACAAGCAGTCAGCAATATTCAGGATAAAATTGCCCCAGCATTAATAGAATCAGATGCTTTGGCTCAGGTATCCATTGACCGGAAAATGATTGAATTGGATAATTCTTCAAATAAGTCCAATTTAGGAGCTAATGCTATTCTCGCCGTTTCTTTAGCTACCGCGAAAGCTGCTGCGGCAGAATTACAAATTCCTCTCTATCGTTACTTAGGTGGTCCTTTAGCCAATGTACTACCTGTTCCCCTCATGAATGTCATTAACGGTGGTGCTCATGCAGCTAATAATGTGGATTTCCAAGAGTTCATGATTGTACCAGTAGGGGCAGACTCCTTTAAAGAAGCTTTGCGCTGGGGAGCCGAGGTATTTGCTGCTCTAAGCCAAGTTTTAGCAGGTCAAGGTTTAAGTACCGCAGTGGGAGATGAAGGTGGTTTTGCTCCTCATCTTAAATCCAATGAGGCAGCATTGACAATTTTGCTAGAAGCTATTGAAAAAGCGGGATATGAACCAGGGAAACAAATGGCCTTAGCTATGGACGTAGCTGCCAGTGAGTTTTATCAAGAAGGGGAATATGTCTATGACGGAGCGGCCCATTCTCCCGGAGAATTTATAGATTATCTCACCCAATTAGTAGCAGAATATCCCATTATCTCCATTGAAGATGGTTTACACGAAGAAGATTGGGAAAATTGGCAAACTTTGACCGAGAAATTGGGAAATAAGGTTCAATTAGTGGGAGATGATTTGTTTGTCACCAATACTACTCGTTTGCAAAAAGGTATTGACAAAGGGGCGGGAAACTCCATTTTGATAAAATTAAATCAAATTGGTTCCTTAACCGAAACCCTGGAAACTATTGATTTAGCGCAACGACACCAATTTAACTGCGTTATCAGTCATCGCTCCGGGGAAACGGAAGATACCACCATCGCCGATTTAGCGGTAGCAACCCGAGCTGGACAAATTAAAACAGGTTCTTTGTGTCGCAGCGAACGGGTAGCAAAGTACAATCGTTTATTACGCATTGAGGATGAATTGGGCGCGCGGGCTATTTATGCTCCTACCGTGGGTTTGGGAGTTAGATAGTCGTTATAGCAATACGCAATCTTGGTATTGTCTCTGACGGTGTTGCCCAGAATTTTATTTTGAAAAACCTTGTGTACGGGCACCGCCTTGCCGTGCCCCCCCACCCGGCGCTCCGTATTATACCATGGAAACAGCCTTGTCAATCACCCTTTACAAAAATTAAACAAAATGTATATTAATGTAAAGTAGAGTAAGATGCTCCCAAATTGCCCAAATTGCTAGTCCTGTCAAGGAAAATGATGCCCATGACCCTGAATATCCTGTCTATCCCCTTATCTATCTGTGGTATAATGGACAAACTTGAGAGAGGGATGAGACATTTTCATCATTAAAATCGTCTCAGGTAACTACCAACTATTTATTTTGCTGATACACTGTGTCATTTCACTGGTCAGAGACGGAGAGCAATGACAAAGAAGAACTATACAGATACGGTCCGGAATTATTTACGGGAAATTGGTCGCGTACCCCTCCTGACTCATGAAGAAGAAATTCACTACTCCAAGCTGGTACAGCGGGCGATCGCCTTAGAAAAGATTAGAGACGCTCTTTGGGAACAACTGGGGACAGAACCCGACATTTTCCAGTGGGCAAAAGCAGCAGAACTAACAAGAACAGAACTGTGTAAGCATATGGATTATGGGGAAGCAGCGAAGCGGAAAATGGTAGAAGCTAACCTACGGTTAGTGGTGTCCATAGCGAAAAAATACCTCAAGCGCAATATGGACTTGCTGGATTTAATTCAAGAAGGTACCATTGGTATGCAGCGGGGAGTAGAAAAGTTCGACCCCACCAAGGGCTATCGCTTCTCTACCTATGCTTACTGGTGGATTCGTCAAGCAATCACTCGGGCCATTGCGGAGAAAAGCCGTACCATCCGCCTCCCTATCCATATTACGGAAAAATTGAACAAAATCAAGAAAGCACAGCGGAAGCTATCCCAAGAAAAAGGCCGAACGGCAACCATTGCGGAACTAGCCCGGGAGTTAGAATTGACTCCCAGGCAAGTCAGAGACTATCTGGAGCGCTCCCGTCAACCCCTCTCCTTAGATCTGCGAGTTGGGGAAGACAACGATACGGAATTGGGAGAGTTATTGGAAGACACAGGACAATCTCCAGAAGATTACACCACTCATGCTTCCCTACAGTTCGATTTAGCGAAAATAATGTCCAATTTGACTGAACAGCAACGACAGGTATTAGAATTAAGATACGGATTAGAAGATGGCAAACCTTTAACCCTCACCAAAGTAGGGGAGCGCTTGCAAATCAGTCGAGAACGAGTACGACAAGTGGAACGGGAAGCCCTCGCGAAACTGCGCCAGCGCAAAGAAGCGATCAGGGAATACCTCGCCAGTTAAGTTAACATGGCCAAATTGTCTGGAGAATGCTATACTGGTGGTTCGGTTAAGCCGACCACCAATATAAACACAAAATTGTTATATTGGTAAATATAGAGATAGAAACAAACAACATCTTATTCATTCCATTTACTATAGCAGTTATAGGAGGTACCAGGTGAGCAACTCATCCAATAATTCCCAAGGATTTTTTGGCGATGGAGACGGAAATGGACTATGGCAATACGTCCAATCTTTGAGTCAGGACAGAATTTCCCAGATGTCCAAACCCCAGTCCAATGAAGTATTTCAAGTGATGGAACGGAATATTATCGGTCTCTTGGGAAATCTCCCCCCAGAGCATTTTGGTGTCTCCGTCAGCACCAATCGGGAACATCTCGGACGCTTGTTAGCCTCAGCTATGATGAGCGGTTATTTTCTCCGCAATGCAGAGCAGCGAATGAACTTTGAACAAACTTTACAAAGCTCTACTCAAAACAATTATGAAGAGGATTAGCTATGGGAGATACTTTTATACCTAATATCTAGATATGACGACAAATTATCCCCCGTTACCCCACAAAAAAAATGGTGTTGGTGTCATTGTAAATGACCGAGGGGAGATTTTAATTGACCGCAGGCGAAATTCCGGACTCATGGGAGGTTTATGGGAATTTCCCGGTGGTAAAATCGAGGTGGGAGAAACTGTCCCGGCTTGCATCAAGCGGGAAATCAAAGAAGAACTGGCTTTAGATGTGGAAGTAGGGAACCATTTAATCACCATTAACCACACCTATAGCCAGTTTATCGTTACCCTGATTGTACATTATTGTTTCTATCTTGGCGGTGAACCTCAACCCCTAGAATGCGACAAAATTCTTTGGGTGACCTTAGCTCAGATAGATAACTTTACTTTTCCAGAAGCTAATAGCAAAATTATCGCTGCTCTGCGACAGGACAGGAATTATTCTGCCCCTACCCTCCCCCTAGGGATAAAGAGGGTATAGAGCATGATTGCTCTTTACAAATGATGATAGACTGCTATCTGGCAACCTTTTATATTATTAGCGTTGGTATGGATAAGGTTATGAAAACTATTTGTATGATATAAATATATTACCTGTTAGCTATTACCAGTACCAACCAACGCTGGCCTTAAACTGGAATTGTGTAGGTGCCAGTATAGTATCAACTGAACCCGCTGTGTCAACTTTACTGCAAGTAAGTGAACCACAACATTCATCATCATTACTACATTCAAAGTCATGAGTTTTGTTACATAATTTAGCATAATATTAGTTAATTCCTCGGAAGATAAAGGACGTTTCCGGAGTGGTAGGTCGTCAAAGGAAAGAGTGGATTGGAGTGAAGTTGGAATCAAAGACATGATTGAAAACTCCTTTTTTTGTTACTTTTTCATTATAAAGAAGAAATTGGCAATTTAACTGAGAATGAGATTAGAATTCTGTAAAGATTTGGTAAAGTTGACTCTCTTTGGGCTAATATGGTTGTAAACTTGGTTATAGCCATCGCCCCGAGAAAACCGTGAAAACTAAAATCCCAGCAATTCTCTCCCGAGAAGAAATTATCCAGCGCTACCCTAATGAATGGGTGCTGATTGCATATACAAAGCTAGATAAAGAACTAAATGTAATTAGGGGTGAGGTTTTAGCTCACTCACAAGATTACGATCTTCTTTACGACAATTCTTTGCCAAGAAAGGGAAAATCAGTAGCAATAGAATATACTGGCACTAATAGCTCAGATATAGCAGGTTTTTTGTGAGTCAAAAGAAACGGTATCAGAAATTTTTCCCTTTATTGCGTCATGGTAAGAATTTGCTTGCGGTTAATGCAACAGTTGGTGGAACCAATGGTAATGTTGGCGAGTATCGGGTACATTTATTAGTGGATACTGGATCCAGCTTTACAATCTTGCCAATTAAACTGTGGGTATGGATTTTCTCCGACCTTGTCGGGGGATAATTTCAGTAGCTGAAGCTAAGATAGACTTTCAGCTTCGAAGTTAATCTGGGGTTGAAAATTTAATTATAGCAACCTATTATAGTATATGTACATGAGTACCACTTCAAAAACTAATTATCCCACTAAATCCGTCCCCAGAGTCGGTCTGCTCACCATCTTCCGACTCGGTTTATTTAATATGGGACTAGGTTTAATGGCAGTTTTGACTCTCGCCGTTTTAAACCGAGTGATGATTAGTGAACTTGCCATTCCCGCTACTATTACAGCAGGGGTACTGGCGGGATCCCAATTTGTGGCTCCCGTAAGGGTGTGGTTTGGACAAATTTCCGATAACAAACCTTTATTCGGGCTTTACCGCACAAATTACGTTCGTCTGGGAACCGCTTTATTTGGCTTGGCTGTCTTTCTCGCCGTGCAAGTGGTATGGCAGTTAGGAACCATTACTAGAACCCATCAAGGTTGGGTGTGGAACAGTCAATCTGTTACCTTGACAGTGCTGCTGGGGTTTATCTTTGTCTTGTATGGTTTGGCGATCGCCTCTTGTTCCACCCCCTTCACCGCCCTGTTGGTGGATATCTCAGAACCCGACAACCGCTCGAAAATAGTCACAGTAGTTTGGTCCATGTTAATGGTAGGTATTGTCATTGGGGCTATCACTGGGAAGATAGTATTGAAAAAAGCCCAATTAGGAGCTAATATCGGCACTCAGTTACTCACAGGAGAGCAAACCATAGCAACTCCCCTGGAAACTTTACAACCTCCCATTAACTCCATTTTTGTTATTGTACCTTTGGTTGTCTTAGCAATAGCTATCATAGCTACCTGGGGAGTGGAGAAAAAATACTCCCGCTTTCGTTCCCGTTCTTCTTCTTCCAACCAGCGAGAAGATAGCATTTCCTTGGGTAGGGCGCTGAAAATTTTAACTGCCAGCCCTCAAACTGGCATCTTCTTTAGCTTCCTGGTGCTGCTCACCTTTAGTTTGTTCATGCAAGAAGCGGTTTTGGAACCCTATGGAGGGGAAGTATTTGGCATGTCTATCGGCGAGACTACTTTCCTGAATGCTTTTTGGGGTATTGGTATTTTAATTGGTTATAGTATCACTGGCTTTTTAGTTGTTCCCCGTTTAGGGAAAACTTTAACTACTAAATATGGTTGTGTCTTGGTAGCAATTTCTTTTTTCTTAATTATAATTGCTGGGTTCACCCATGAGGAGGCAATTTTAAAAGCAGCAGTGCTGTTATTCGGAGTAGCAGCTGGGGTTGCTACTATTGGCAGTATTAACTTAATGCTGGATCTAACAGCAGCGGAAACTGCGGGTACTTTTATCGGTGCTTGGGGATTAGC
>JACONB010000029.1 GCA_014323965.1 Prochloron sp. SP5CPC1
CTGCTCGAGCTTATATCAGTGCTTTGAATCGTCTTTATGGAGCTAAAGCAGTTACCAGTTACCAGTTACCAGTTACCAGTTACCAGTAATTCGTAGGGTGGGTATTGCCCACCTATGAATAGTCTTTCGCGTCTTGGCGTCTTGGCGCGCTCGCCCAACTATGATACACTAAGATAAAGTAAAAGGAAACAAATGATTTCGTTGACGGATCAGGTAAGGTTAAAAGGGAAGATTTAACAGAAGAAGCTATTTTGCTGGACCTGGAAAGTGAGGAGTATTTTTCTTTGGACGAGGTGGGAGCAAGAATGCTCGAAGTTTTGGCAGAGTCTGAGTCTATTGGGGCAGCTTGTGCTACTCTTTTATCAGAGTATGAGGTAGAACCAGAGGTATTGGAACAAGACTTATTGGCATATATCACAGCATTGAATAGTGATGAATTGGTTGAAATTATTTATAAAGAATTTAGTTGTTCAAAAAAACTTTCAGGTCAAGAGCGTTCCCTCTTCCTACAAGCTTATCTTTTACTTCCTTTGGTGACAGTTTCCCTCAAATTGGGGGGTTTGGGACGAACTCAAACCATCTTGGCTCGACTATCTCCCCTGGATCTTCATAATATTAGTTATGCTCAAAACAAAAATGTGAGGGTTACGACCAAAATGGTCAAGATAGCTGATAAATATAGTAAGTTATGGAGTAACTGTCTGCGGCAATCTCTGGTTTTGTGGTACTTACTCCGTCGTCAAGGTGTATCTAGCGAGTTACGTATTGGGGTACGACGTCAGGAAGGAGAGTTTCAAAGTCATGCTTGGATTGAATTTGGGAACATAGTATTGAATGATAGGAGTAACGTTAGACAGCAATATACTGTTTTTAAACAGCTGCACTTTAAAGGATGAAATCAGTAATATTACATGAGTATTTACCAAGTTTACGGTTTAAAGATTAAATCAGAATTGTCCTTATCCCAACTCCAACCTTCTTCTGGGGAACCTGACGTGATAATTCGTTACGGTACAATTCCTCCTAAACTGGAGGAAATGAGGGGTTCGGGAGTTTGTTATCAGGCTAAGGAAAATCAGCTTTTACTGAAAATAGAGGATATTTGCTCCTATTATATTCAGAATGGTAATTCCATTGTTATCGATCCAGTTGATGGTGCAGCAAATGATACCATACGGTTGTTTTTGCTCGGTAGTGCTTTCGGTGCTTTACTCCACCAAAGAGGGTTGTTAGTACTCCACGGTAGTGCTATTGTGGTGGAAGGGGAAGCAGTTATCTTTCTGGGGAACTCTGGGGTAGGAAAATCTACTCTCGCTACTGCTTTTGTTCCCCGGGGTTATCCTGTAGCAACAGACGATGTTTCTGCTGTTAGTTTGGAAAGTGGTGTACCTTTATTATATCCCAGTTTCCCCGGGTTGAAACTTTGGCATGATACTTGTGAGAAGTTGGGGGTAGAAAAGTCGGAGTTATCACCAGTGCGCCCGGAACTAAAGAAATATTTTTTACCTCTTCAGAGCAAATTTTGGCAGGAACCACTACCGTTAAAGAAGTTGTACGTCTTGCGTACCGTGAATCGGAAGGAGTTTGAATTGGATCCTATTACCGGGAAGCAACAGTTTTTTCTCCTGGGAGAGATGACTTATCGCCTAAACTACATGAAAGCCATGGGTTATTCTCAGAACCATTTTCCCTTGTGCTTGAAGGTGGCAAAACAAACACCTCTTGCTCGGGTGCGTCGTCCTTCTGGTTGGTTTCTCCTCGATGAGCTGGTTGAGTTAATAGAGGATGATTTGCTAAAATTATGAAAGAATGGGGTATTTATTGGCTCGCGTCCTATCCTAAATCTGGGAATACCTGGTTTCGTGTCTTTCTTGCTAATCTTCGCCGGGAAAAGTCTGAACCAGTGGATATTAACCAACTAAATATTATTGGTATTGCCAGCGCGAGAGAGTTATTTGATAAAATGACTGGGTTAAAAGGGGCAGATCTAACCCAGAAGGAGATTGAAAGATTACGTCCCAGGGTTTACGAGGAAATGTTAAAGGAAGCTGAAGAGTCTTTGTTTCTCAAGATTCACGATGCTTATACTTATACGGATAAGGGGGAGTGCTATTTATCTGCTCCGCAACCCCCTCGACGTGGCAGTTTCTTTTGCGAACCACTCCGCTTGCGACGTGGAGCAGATTATTGATAATATGGGCTATGAAGGGAATGTTTTGTGTGGGAGTGTGAAGAAACTGCCTAATCAGTTGCCTCAGAAGTTATTGAGTTGGAGCAGTCATGTGGAAAGTTGGGTAAACCAGACTCAGATAAAAGTCCATGTCATGCGCTATGAGGATATGTTACTTGCTCCTCAATCAACTTTTACCAAAGCTGTGGAGTTTGCCCGGTTACCTTATGGGGAAGAAGAGGTAGAAAGAGCTATTGCTTTGAGCAGTTTTCAGGAGTTACAGCGCCAAGAACAAGAACATGGTTTTCAGGAAAAAATGCCCCTTGCTCAATCTTTTTTCCACCAGGGGAAGATTGGCAGGGGAAAAGAGGTATTGACTCAGGAGCAACAGGAGGAGATAATAGCATACCATGGCAAAGTCATGGCTCGGTTTGGCTATTTATAGGTATTTTTCGGTTTGTTCCCCGCCGACCCGTCCTTCGCGTCCTGCTGGCGCGATATGATACACTAAGATAAGATAGGAGAAAGTAAAAGGGGTGTAGAATGCCAGTTATCGCCACCAAAACAATACCACCTACCAGGCAAACAAGCTTAGAAGAAGCCCCAACGCCCCCCGGTGATTTGATTTTTGATGACGGAGAACCCTTGGAAAGTAATCGCCACCGCATTGGAATGAATGTGCTTATTCGTTCCCTGAATCAAACTCTTGCTCCCCGCAATGACTTTTTTGCCGGGGGGAACATGTTCGTCTATTATAGTAGTCACCAAATCAAGAATCAAGACTTTCGGGGTCCAGATTTTTTTGTCGTCTTAAACATAGATGGGAGTCATCCCCGTCAAGCTTGGGTGGTTTGGGAGGAAAGAGGTCGTTATCCTGATGTAATTGTGGAGTTAATGTCTTCCAGTACGGCTACAGTAGATATAACTACCAAAAAAGACATCTATGAACAGATTTTCCGCACCAAAAACTACTTCGTTTACGATCCTTTTGACTCAAGTTCTTTACGAGGTTGGTCTTTGGATCACAACCAACGTTACCAGGAATTAAAAAAGAGCGATAGGGGTTGGTTGTGGTGCTCAGTTTTGGGCTTTTGGTTGGGAACCTGGTCCGGAACCATCGACAGAGAAACTGCTCCTTGGTTACGCTTTTACGACTCAAATTTCAATCTCCTCCTGTTACCAGAGGAAGTAGAACAGCAACGGGCTTACATAGAAAAGCAACGAGCTGAAGCTGAACGGGAACGAGCTGAACGTTTAGCAGCGCGATTAAGGGAGTTAGGAGAGGATCCCATGGAATAAAATGGTCCGTCCTTCGCGTCTTTGCGTCTTGGCGCGATATTTATCCCTTGAAATTTTGGGATAACATGGTTCTTGGAAGTAATTTGGAGAAGGAAAATGGAAAAGAAAGAAAAGAAAAAGTATAGTAAGCCTACCTTAATAAAATATGGTAAGTTGAATAATGTAGTAAAAGGCAAATCTTAATTAAGTGATGGTAATTTTAACCCTATAACAGATTTGATGATATATATGATTACTTAACTTTGCTACATAAAGTAAGTTTGATTAGTAAATAGCAAAACTTCCTCACACCCCTACCCTAAACTCTCCTTCAAAAGATTATTGAGAGCAAGAGGACGGAGATTAAGACCCTTATAGAGACAGTCAGTGCCCACCAATTTGGGCACCCTATTCCTCAGGATATAATCATTAACAATCGGCACTGGTTCCCACTGGTCCACCCAGTTGACCCCAGGTAAAGCCAAAAGGGAATCCGTGAGTTTACCCAAAGGAGTCTTTTTCCGTTGTAACACTTCTGTAGGTAAATAGCCCACCAGAGCACGCCGTTGAATATACTTCTTGTATAACCAAGGTAGGGGTGGTAAAGAGAGGATAAAATTGATAAACCGCAAGTCGGCATAGGGGTCCACCCTTTCTGGCTGGGCTATCTTACCATTAGGATTATATTCCGCGTTCGCTGTCCAGTCTGGAAAAACCATCCATTTATGAGCAGCGGGGTGACGAGAATGAACAGGATCCGGTTCCCAATTATAATACTCCCAGTACCGCTCCTTTAACCCCAACCGCTGTTCAAAATCTGGGTTCAACCACTCAGGGTAGGGAACAGCAGGTTGATTGTAAGTATTACCTTTGGTAAAAGCTACCAAACCGCTCCCTAAGGGCAATTTGAGCTTATAATGGTACCTCAAATTGATAAGTTCCCCAATACCCTTTATTCCCTGTTGCCGCAGGATACCTACCATAGTAGTGAGTTTGGGAAGCTTGAGCAAATTATCAGCACAACACCCAGTGAGAGCAACTCTCCCATAGGAACCAGGTTCCAAAGGTGACCTGTCAGTTGGAGAAAGGGGAACCCCAGCTAAACGCTGGTGGTCGTCACAAGGGTTTATAATATGGTGAAGACCCAATTTTTCGGCTACTAAACTAGCATAATACCGTTCCGAGTCAGGGTGAACCCGGTCAAAAACATTAGTTATTGCAGTGAGAGTAATATTCAGGGACTCCTGACGGACAATTTCTGTAGCTAAAGCAGCTATAGTAGTAGAGTCCATGCCCCCACTCATGAATATAATAATCCTATCCGTTCTCATGCGGTCACGAGTAGCCATTGTCAGCCAGTACCGAAACTGACTAAAACTTCCTCGTCGTCATTATATTGTAGGTGAGGGGTGTCCCAGGGAAAATGCCAATAGGGTTTGATGAGTTTATTGCCGGAAAGGTCCAGGGAAAGGAAGTGAGCAGGAGGAACTTTATTGATATCTTCCCACAGAGTAATGGATTTATCCAACCAATAGTGACCCTGACCAAAAAGCAAAAAGTCACCGATGGTTACGTCGTTTAGCTTCTTCCTAACTCCAGGATAATCCTGAAGACACTTGATAACGTTACTGAAAACAAAGGTTTGCCTTATTTGAGCATAGTATAACACCCGAAGGCCAAAATGGTCCCGACCACAGAGCAATTTCTGCTTTTCCTTATCCCAAAGAGCAAAAGCAAAATCTCCCAATAAGTGAGAGAGGAAATCTTCTCCCCAAACCTTATAAGCGTGGAGAATTAACTCTGCTGCTGTTGCCTGGTCTGTTACTCTAGAACCCATAGTCTGGAGTTGGGGAATTAATTCAGCAGTTGCGTCAATGCGAGCATCTGCGGTAAGATAAACTTTACCGTCTAAAGTGAGAGGTTGGTTTTCTGGTTGGGAGGCAGTAATGAAGAGGGTATGACCAAAACCTACGTTACCGTTAATCCACATATTAGTGCCGTCGGGGCCTCGAAACTCCAACAGCTCTGTCATTTGTTTTAATTCCTTGACATTGACTGGTTTCCCGTCTATATTAATAATACCGCAAATTCCGCTCATTTATTCTTTTTGATTGCTATGGTATGATAGAATTATATCCCGCAAAGGCGCAAAGGCGCAAAGAGAAGAATACAAAATAATTATACACTAAGATAAGAGAAAATGCCAGTTATCAACCATATCACCTACCAGAGAAACAAACTTAGAAGAAGCCCCAATGCCCCCTGTGGAATTAATTTTCGATGATAGATAGTTCTTATCCCCTTCAAGGTTGGGTTGTTTGGAAAGAAGGAGGTCGTTATCCTGATGTAATTGTGGAGTTAATGTCTCCTAGTACCGCTAAAATAGACGTAACCAAGAATTAGTTCATAGCGATCGCGGGTGGTGTTCAGCTCTGGGATTTTGGTTAGAAACAAAGTTCGGAACCATCGACAGAGAAACTGCTCCTTGGTCACGCTTTTACGACTCAAATTTCAATCTCCTTCTATTACCAGAGGAAGTAGAACGGCAACAGGCAGAACGTCTTGCAGCGCGATTAAGGGAGTGAAGGATTGGATCCCATGAAATAGAATAGACAAAGATTCTTCATAGACATATGTGTTTTACTGTTGCTGCCCTTTGTAGTCTTGTGTTCCAATTGTCTGAAGTACAGGCAAATCCTCCCATTCCCCAATCAAAAACAGACCTCATTTTGGCCCAGGGAGCATCAAAACACAATCCGGCGGCTATGCCGCCAGCCCGTCCAGTCTTCTCTCCCATTCAACGTGCCCCCGGTCGTTTGATCAATTTGGAAACGGCCAATCAACTTTTGGAGGGTGAGCTTTCACTCAGAGTAGGGTTCCAACAAACCCCCCCCGCAGATCGGCCTGCTGCAGGTACAGGGGACCAGGTGTACTATGGCGAAGTGCAATGGGGTCTGAACAATCGTCTCCAATTGGGCTTATCCACTCAAACTTTTGAAGACCCAGTTAACCGCCCTATTAATGGTACATTGCCTAGATATACTGTTATTTCCTTAGCCCCTAGTTTTAAGTACCAGCTGCGTCAGGATGAGCTTTATTCCATCGCAGTTCACGGATCTGTAGAGTGGCTCTGGCTCTCCACCTCCCCCGGACTTTTCAACTCCACTACCAGGGACCAGACCGACTCACTGGTGGTGGGGACCCTGCAGGCACCATTTTCCTACAATCTGTCCCCTGAAGCTCAGTGGCACATTACACCAGGCATTGCCATTTTCCCGGAGAGTGTCAACGGTGCTGATTTCTACGGCACATTTTTCAATCTAGGCACCGGGTTCAGTTGGCAGCTAGGGTCCCGCCTAAACCTCCAGGTCGATCTCAACTTTCCCCTTGGACCCGGGGGGAACACCCTAGATTCAAGTGACGGCCACATCTCTCGGCAATTGCTTTGGGCTGTGGGGGCAAGTTATGCAGTCAGTCCTAGAGTTCAGGTTGAACTCTATGGCACCAACGGGTATGGGGCAACACCTGCCACCCGCCTCTTGGGATTCATTCCAGATAGTGAACAAGCACTCATTGGTGCAAACCTAACCTACACCCCTAATGTAGGACAGGGCTATGGCACTAGCTTCCGAAAAGGTGAGCCGATTCCTCTCTCAGAAAGGGATTGGCAACTGGTTCAAGATGGAATAACCCTCAACAGTGCCAATACCTTGCCACCCGGTGCCATAGAAATCAGTGGTGGTGCAACTGTAGGAGGAGAGTTTCATGGGAGCATTGCCTACAGTCCTGACCAGGATTTTCAAGCTGAGTTGCTCTTCGATAAATTTGAAGGCGAAGATAACCTCAGTTCAGCGGATTCTGCGGGGAGAGACTTGAAAGTTGAGATTGGCGCAAAGCTACGTTTCCTGGATCAGCAACAGGGGGATCCCTTCTCCCTCAGCGCACGCCTTTCCGGTGGCTACAATCTAGAAGAAAGTCAACAGATTGGTTTTCTCCTGCCAGAGCTACCCATTACCTATTCTCCCAATCCTGATCTGGCTATATTTGTCAATCCCAAAGCAGCATTTTACTCTGATGAATCTCTTATTGGTGTGGGGCTGGGAGTTAATTATGCATTGCTTGGTGCCCAGCTGATTGGTGAGGTGACGCCGATCGCCAGTGAAACCACAGTTTGGAGCCTCGGAACCCGTTTCTCAATTCCCAAAACCAATGTTGGCCTGGATCTCTACGCTACCAACGGGATCGGTCGCCATGGTTTGGGAACAATGGTTGCCGAGTCAGGGGTTAATGTTGGCTTTAATGTGAATGTGATTCTAGGGAAATAATCACAGAGGTAAAAAAATGACCAACCGTAAACAACGAGAAAATGAGTTGCTTTTATGCTGTGGAACCACTGAAGTATCCCCGAAGATTAAAGCTTTAGTCGCAGAAAACCTGGACTGGGAATATATCTTAAAAACTGCCCGTCGTCACCGAGTCATGGTTATACTCTCTTGGCACTTACAAAGCATTTGCCCCGCAGCAATACCCCAGCAAGTGCTAACCAGTCTCCAGAAAGCTTTGAGAAAAAATATCCACCACAGTCTTCATTTAACTAAAGAATTATTAAACTTGCTCCCTCTCTTTGAAGCTGCTGCTATTCCTGTTTTAGCTATTAAAGGTCCTATTCTAGCCCAGTTAGCCTATAATAAACTAGGACTCCGCCAGTTTTCCGACTTAGATATTCTCATTCAACCAGAGCCGGTTCATGAAGTGAATCAAATACTGAGAGATAATGATTATCAGCCCCGCCTTCATTTGACCCCAGCTCAAGAAACTCTTTTCCTCAAGTACGACCATGAAAGAGCTTTTTATCACCCAGAAAAAAGCATTAAGATAGATATTCACTGGTCAATTATATCCCATAAATTTTCCTTCTCCCCTCATAGTAAAACACTTCTGCAAAATCCTTACCACGTAACAATAGGTAATCAAAAAGTACCCACCATATCCCCAGAAAACCGGCTCCTCTTCCTTTGTGCTCACGGAGCGAAACATAATTGGAATCAACTGAATTGGATCGCTGATATTGCTCCATTGTTAAAACAACAGTCTTTCTCCTGGGATAAGGTGAGAAAAAAAGCAGGAAAATTGGGAACAAAAACCATGATTTTGCTCGGGATTTTCCTCGCTTATAAGTTATTTAATGCTCCCCTACCTCCTGAGCTTCTTAAAAAAATAGAAGAATACCCCAAACTTACCCTCCTAGGAAAACAAGTTGAAGAAAAAATGTTGACAGACCCTAGCTTGACTTCTAATAACATATATTTAGGAACAATGGAATCAAGGTCGGACAAATTTACCTTTTGGTTTGATGTTATTATGACTCCTACTGCTAGGGAATTTGAGCTACTCCCACTCCCTAAATGGTTGGAGATACTCTATTATCCCATTCTTCTCTTGAGACTAGCTGTTAAATGCAGTATAATTTTCCTAAGCAAATCCTTCGCGTCTTTGCGTCTTGGCGCGATAAATTTAAAGTATCATGAGGATAATAGATGATCACTATAGAGCAAGTATTGGATACAGTTAATCAACTTCCCTTCGAGCAGCAAGAAAAGCTGATGGAAATTCTTATCAATCGTCTCATCAACCATCGTCGTCAGGAAATAGCAAGGGATGCGTTAGAGTCAATTGCAGCTTTCGAGAATGGTGAATTGCAACCTCAGCCTCTTGAAAAAATTATTGCAAAACTTACAGTTACTTGATGTGGGAACCCACGATAAAGTATACTAGAGATATATCGCTTCTCCTATCCCCGCCCTTCCTTCGCGTCTTTGCGCCTTTGCGCGATTTAAAATACATGATATAAAGGAAAAATGCCAGAAACCATTCAGACCCAAATTTATCAACTGGAACAATTTGCCACTAGTCTGGTAAATAACCAACTAACTCATTTAAGCTTAACGAGCATGGGAGTAATTTTCCTCGCTGGACTTCTCACCAGTATTACTCCTTGCATGCTCTCCATGTTACCCATTACGATAGGTTATATTGGGGGTTATGAAACTAAAGGAAGGTTACAAGCAGCAGTCCAGTCTGTTTGGTTTTCTCTCGGTTTAGCCACTACTTTAGCCGCACTGGGAATTATAGCTACTTCTTTAGGTAAAGTTTACGGACAAATAGGTGTGGGTTTGCCGATTATTGTGAGTGCGATCGCTATTATTATGGGGTTAAACTTACTAGAAATCATTCCCCTGCGCTGGATTTCTCTAGGTGCTACAGATTGGATTAAAGAAGATATCCCTGCAGCAGCACGTTCCTATTTACTAGGCTTAACTTTTGGTTTAGTAGCATCTCCTTGTAGTACTCCCGTATTAGCTACCCTCCTAGCCTGGGTATCCACCACCCAAGATTTAGTCTTAGGTGGTGGGTTACTCCTTTCCTATACAGGGGGTTACGTAGTCCCCTTAATTGTAGCAGGTACCTTCACCGCTACAATTAAAAAGTTCCTGGAATTACGCCGTTTTTCTGGTTGGATCACCCCCGCTAGTGGTGTTCTCTTATTGGGTTTTGGCTTTTTTACTCTCCTTTCTCGTTTTTCTTTACCTCTTTTTTAAACCGCTCCTTAACGCAGATGAACGCAGATTATTTTTGATGTTTTACTTCAATAACGGTATGAACGTTACCTCTGGGGGAAAAGTCCCCTTTTACGGTAGCGGATAGGGGATCGCAAGCAGCTACGAAGTCATCTAAAATTTGATTCACAACTTCCTCGTGGGAAATATAGCGATCGCGGTAGCTATTAATATACAGTTTCAGTGCTTTCAGCTCTACCACCTTTTCATCCGGAGAATAAGTAATGTAAATAGTGGCAAAATCAGGGTAACCGGAAAAGGGACATTTACAAGTAAACTCCGGTAAAGTAACATGGATATCATAGCGTCTCCCAATACGAGGGTTGGGAAAAGTAATTAATTTCCCTTCGGCGATCGCCCTTTCCCCATATTTCATTTCTGTCTTCATTATAAACGCTCCAGACATTTTGTACTATAATAATTTTAACATTGACAGAAGGAACAATTCATGGCAACTTTAACCAAATGGTCAATTGTAGACTATCACAAAATGCGGGACAATGGAATTTTAGACCATCGTCGTTGCGAATTAATTAACGGGAAAATTTGGAACATTGCTCCAGAAGGGGAATTTCATCGGTTCGTCAACGATAGAGGGGCAGAGTATCTCAGAAAAGTGTTGAGAAACAAAGCTAAGGTTTTTGAAGCCCACCCCATTACTCTAACAGATTCTGAACCAGAACCGGATATCGCTATTGTCAAATTACCCGATACAACCTATCTGAAGCATCATCCCTATCCCGAGGATATTTATTGGTTAATCGAAGTGGCGGATAGTACCCTAACCTATGATTTAGAGAAGAAGAAGAAGCTCTATGCTAAGGCCAGAATCAGGGAATATTGGGGAATTAATGTCATAGGCAAACAAATGACCGTATTTAGAAATCCCCAGAATAATGATTTTTTAAGTCAGCGGACAATGAGTGCAGGAATCATCCATCCTGTAGCTTTTCCCCATGTGGAAGTGGATGTAGGAACGTTGGTGGATATTCCAAATTAAACTATATTATGCGATCGCCTTCCTATCCTTTCAACCCGATGCCTCTCCCAAAACCCTTAGTCATTGACAAGGCGGGCGAATCGTTAGAG
>JACONB010000030.1 GCA_014323965.1 Prochloron sp. SP5CPC1
GTGGCGTTGACGCACCAACGTGGACTGTGAGTAATAGATTAGCTGGATCATATAACATTGCAAGAATGCCACCTGCCAAAGCGATGAAGGTGCGCACTACCCAAAAGCCTATTTTACTGTAACGTTTTGGGAACCCGTCCGGTTTTTGGTAATATCGAAGGATTTTGAGAGTCTCTACAATGACGCTACCGAAAACACCACAAAGAAAAACACGAGTGGAAGGATTGGCGAGGAAGTCATTCATTAATGATGTACCTTTTCATCCGCTGCCAAAACGTGAGACTATCCAAATCGTCAGGCTCAGGCTTTGATTTGCCAAGAGCCCACAACAACTGGCGATAAGCATTTTTATCGTTTGTTGGGACAACTGCCTGACGATCCCTAATCATCTCAGGAATGTCATCAAAGTCCGCCTCCTCAGTGAGGACAGGAATTACGGTTTTTTCTTGCTCAAGTGCAGCTTTAAGCTCTTTTTCCAACATTCTTGAGCCTTTGGACTTCCCCACGATTGCTAGTACAGTGTTAGCTTCTTGTAATGCGGACTCCATAGCAGATTTCCACATCTGTCCTGGCTTAACTTCCCACTGATCCATCCATACAGGAAGACCATCACGTCGCAGTCGCGCTGCAAGTTCTGTAGCTGCACGGCGACTTTTTGGTTCGTGGGCATATGAGATGAAAATTTTATTAGCCATGAGCGATACAAAGCTTTGTCTAGAACTCCAATTATAGCACTACGCAAACACTTTAGGTTCGCAGGGCGCACGCCGTGAGCCCCTACATAGCTTGGTGTCCTAACCCTTTTTTGTACTGCTATATAGCAGAATGCAGTTGCACATGACTCCTCCTGATTTTCAAGTACAACTATATCACACTATCGTAAAACTTTGCGTCTTTGCGGCTTGGCGCGAAACAATGCTATAATCAAAAATGACCCAAAATCGAAATTGAGCTATGATCATTTCGGCAGCTCCAGTTATTATATACCCGGAATCGGATGGAAAACCCTTGGCTGATAATACCCTCCAATTTCGTTATATTACCACTATACAAGGGGGAATCGATGCCCTATTTGCTGATAACCCCAATGTTTTTGTGGCTGGGGACTTGTTTTGGTATGCTGTAGAAGGGGAACCGGACGCAAAACAGGCTCCTGACGTCATGGTAGTATTTGGGAGACCAAAAGGGGACCGCCGTTCCTACAAACAATGGGAAGAAGAGAGCATCCCGCCCCAGGTAGTATTTGAAATTGCTTCCATAAGTAATACCAAAAAAGAGTTAGAAGGGAAGAAACTTGAATTCTATGACCGACACGGAGTAGAAGAATACTATATCTTCGATCCAGATAGAGGTTCATTGAAGGGTTGGTTGCGCCGGTTCTCTTCAATAATGCCTATTTCGGAAATGTCCGGGTGGATAAGTCCCCGTTTAAAGGTTCGTTTTGAAGTATCAGACGGTGAATTGCAATTATATGGTCCCGACGGGGAAGTATTTGGGAGTTATGTGGAGATAATTTCCCAATCGCACCGAGAAAGAGAACGGGCTGAACTTGAAAGAGAACGGGCTGAACTTGAAAGAGAACGAGCTGAACAGGAAAGAGAACGAGCTGAACAAGCTGAACGAGAAAAGTATCTAATCCAACAAGAACGAGATACTTTAGCCTCTCAACAGCGACAATCAGTTATCCGTTTATTGGCAATGGGTTTGACTGATGAGCAAGTTGCAGCAGCTTTGGGATTATCTGTAGAATCCGTTAGGGAGATAGCTTCAGTCTGATAAGAGCCTTTTTTTTATATACATGGAGTTATTCATGATTCACCTATTTAGTTCCTACGAACTGGAGATTCCTTTCTCGAATCTTCGCCCCAGCATCGTCGTACAAAAATGGTAAATAAGCATAGCGTACACCCTGAGTAACTGGGGTAGCCTCATGAAGAAGAGAACAAGAAAATACTACTGCACCACCTGCTGGAGCAGTGTAGGTTTGACCCCCGAACTCAGGGAAACGGAGCATTCCTCCCTCATATTCTCCCGTATTCAGGTTAACTGATACGGCAAACTTTCGGTGAACCGTTCCCTTGGTGGTATTGTCTCGATGACAATTGAAAAAACCCCCAATGGTGCTGTCATAGCAGGCTACAATATGTCGCTCAATGCGAGTCGCATCAAACTGAAAAGCTTTTTTTATCTCTGGGGCTAGGCGATCGTGGATCCTAAACATAGCTGCACGGCGGAGACTTTCATCCTCAATTGTCTGATCCCGGCGACGCTTAAAATTGTGGTCAACAGTGGCAACAGTACGTCCTTGGACTTCCCGCATAAAACCGGAGTCCTTTCCTCCATGGTGGTTATAATAGGCAATCAAAGCCTGACACAGCTCTGGTTCAAAGATACGGGGCACCACTAAGATGGGGGCTTGCACCGAGGCTTTTCCCCCCGGTAAGTTGGGTAAGGTAGATAGGATGGATATCAATTGAGAAACATGAGTTTCTGGCAGGTTCCCAAAAGGTAGAACACTCAATATCCGTAGACGCTCATCCAGAATATAAGTATCAGCCTCATCGATGACACCATATTGGCGGTTAATATTTTGGTCAAAATCCCAGAAAAAGCGAATACCGGGCAACTGCTGTTGCACACGAGATAATGCCACATCCTCTGGATCCTTACTCACCCCAAAAAAGCAGCATTTTTCGTCGTCAAATATTCTTCCATGTCGTCTCACCTCTTCTAACACTTTTTGACTTCCTTTCTCCCCTGCTGATCCGAAAAAGCAGAGCACCACATATCTTCCGGCTACGGTATGAAACTGAAATTTTGGATTAGTTAGGGAAGGAGCTATAAACCAAGGGGCAGGTTCTCCTGCTGTGAGAAATTTTGCTGACATGAACTTCTGTTTTTTGGTAGTGTAAGTAAATATGAAACGCCGGAGGGCTTTTAAAAACCAATCCAGATCTAGACTAAAATTGAATTATAAAGCAATGGTCCTCACGGTTAGGATATAAATTACATTATATAGCTAACTATCATGAATTTTACACCGAGGAGGATTTTTAAAATGAACTATTACTCAAATTTTTCCAAAACAGCGGCAAATCGGCTTCTCTACACCCACGCTCCGCTCTATAGTTCCGCTTTGTGGGTAGCCTTGGGGAGCCACGGAAGGTGGGCAATGCCCACCCTCTAGCCTACAAATAATTTAATATTATGCATGATTTGCCACCACAAAATATTGATGCTGAAGAATCCATTCTTGGGGGCATTCTAATGGATCCGGGAGCAATCGAGCGAGTAGTAGACCTGCTCGTCTCCGATGCATTTTATGTTCAAGCACATCGAGAAATCTACCTAGGTGCCCTGAAACTGCACCTAAAAGGGGAACCCACAGACTTAATGACAGTAACTTCCTGGCTTTCAGACCATAAGTTACTGGAGAAAGTGGGAGGTACTTCTAGGTTAGCTCAATTATTAGACCGTACCGTCTCAGCGGTGAACATCGATCGCTATGCAGCTTTAGTGATGGATAAGTACATGCGGCGCCAATTAATTGCTGCGGGTGGGGAAATTGTGGAGTTGGGTTACGATACGACTCAAGAGTTAGAATCAGTACTGGACTCCTCAGAGCAGAAAATTTTTCGCCTCACCCAAGAACGTCCTCAAGAAGGTTTGGTTCCCATCGCTGATTCTATCTCCCTAGCATATAATCAAATTGAAAAGCTCCATCAAGAGGCTACTCTCCCCGGTATTACTTCTGGCTTTTACGACCTTGATGCCATGACCAGCGGTTTTCAGCGTTCCGACCTGATTATCCTCGCAGGAAGACCGTCCATGGGGAAAACTGCCCTCGCATTGGGTATTGGAGCCAATATCGCTCGGGAACATAAACTGCCAGTTGCTATTTTTAGCCTGGAAATGTCCAAGGAACAACTAGCTTTGCGACTATTAGCTGGAAGATCGGGCATCCCCAGTAACCGTCTCCGTTCCGGACGGCTGAGTCAAACCGACTTTGACCCTTTGGTTCGCGCTATGGATGATATTGTGGAATTACCCATCTATATCGACGATAACGCCAACCCCACTATCATGCAAATACGTTCCCAAGTCCGCCGTCTCCAAGCGCAACAAAAGGGCAAATTGGGCTTAGTATTAGTAGATTATTTGCAATTAATGGAAGAAGGGGGAGAGAACCGGGTGCAAGAATTATCTCGGATTACCCGATCCATGAAAGGTTTAGCCCGAGAAATGAATGTCCCGATTGTCGCCCTCTCTCAGCTCAGTCGGGGTGTGGAACAGAGAACAAATAAGCGTCCCATGATGTCTGATTTGCGGGAATCCGGTTCCATTGAGCAGGATGCCGATTTAGTCATCATGTTATATCGCGACAGCTATTATAATCCCGATTCTCCCGATCGCAATGTTGCCGAAGTTATTATTTGCAAACACCGCAATGGTCCTACAGGAACTGTTAAACTGCTCTTCCAACCGGAGTTGACCAAATTTGAAAATCTAGCCAACCCTAAAAATTCTTAGTACCGAATGTAGGCAACTATAAACCTCCCCAAATCTATCCATTGCTGGACAAATCCGAGCCGGCGTCCCAAGAATCCCACGTGTCAAGTTTTGGGTTTAATTTCTAAAAGGCTGGTTTGGCAACGGGAACTTGCTGCATGGAACAGAACAAAGAACCAGCTACCCTCTCAGCGAAGTTACTTTGTGCCTGCTTGAAGATTTCATCGTAGATCGAGCTGCCATTAGCTTTCTTCATGTTCGATCTGCTGGGTTGAACCAGTTCGTGGAGTTTTTCTCCTTGCAGTTCTTCTTCCCAGTGAACGGTGATGAAAGTTTCTTCAACCCATTCCGAGAGATAGATAGGGGGAATATGGATAGAAGTAGAAGCGGCGAGGATAAGCCAACCATCGTCCTCACAACGGTAGCCGATTTCTACCATATAGTCGCGATCGCTCACTGGTATAGGCAGATACCACTCTCGTGCTAGTTCCCCGCAGAGATATTCTTGAACACTTAGGGGACTACTCATATCCGTGACATCGTAAAGACGCAGAGCTAACTGCTGTCCTCCAAGACGAAGCAGTTTTTCTTGATCCTCTTTGGCAATATCCCAATAAGCATAAGCCCATTGAGGTTCACGAGGCATCAGCACGATCCGACTTTCCTCGTATCCCTTTGGTAAGTCCCCCAACCCTTCGTCAACCGATGCTAGAAGTATTTCGTCAGCCACATCTTTTTCAGGACGTTCAAATGTTGCCGCTTCTACTGGTTGTGCTTCCATAACAGCTAGACTTGAGGTAAGTCTTTCTGTTTCTGCTTTTTTAACTTCAGCTAGTAGTTTGGCTTTACGCATCCGACTGTAACGGGAGACATTGAATTCGCTGGCAACTCTGCGCAGCTGACGCAATGTCATCTCTTCTAGAGGTAAGAGTTCTTTTGACCTGGGATAGTTTCTGCAAATAGCTTCTGGCATAATTAAAAACTTAACACGATATGATTGTTAAGTATGTGTCAAATTAGACAATTTTATTGATGCTATTACTTGGGTTTATTGTTAGGTTCAACTGCCACCTCGCCAGTCACGTTTTTGAGTGGGCGTAGATAGCTTGTGACCCTATTATATCAACCGTTATTTCATCGTCAAGTAATTTTTACCGCAATTATAAGGATATGCAAGAGTTTATTAGCAATTCGGGGATCGCCTTCTTATTATTATATAACAGAAAGTTCCCCTTGGGGATCAAGGTAAACAAGTAATATCACATCTTTATATAAAGAAACCTACTTTTATTACATACTTAAGTAAAGTAAAGTAAACCGCACTATCAGCACGGCAATGCCGTGCCCCTAAATTTTAGTGCTCCAAGAGGCAACAGTCCCCACTTTATATCAGTGACCACATACCATTCCCACAACGTTTTAATTAGATAAAAGAATCATTCTGCTTAACTGTGGGCCAATCTTCATTTACCCCCCCTACAATAAAGCGCTGAATCGTAAGATATTCCCTATTCAGTTGTATCAAAGCATTAATCAGTACATCCAGAGCCATAGGATCGCTAGTCCCCAGGTCTAACCAACACCTTCCCCAAGTACCAAGATACTCGAAATCCCCCATATTGTGCATCGGTGCCATCATCGCGGAGCCAGCAATAGCTGGATCGTAGTCCATGTAGCTAATATCCACCCCCTCATCCTGTACTTGCAGGTTTTCGGCATTAAATCCCCCTAACTTGCCCAAATAATACCAAGAATTAAACAATTCCTCTATATAGTGGGTTTCCTGGGGTGCAGGAACAGTCTCAAACTCCAGCCAAATCCAGAGGTCAAAAGGATTGAATTCGCGGAACTCTACTTTCATACAAATAAGTTTATGTCAAACTATTGATTTTACGAAAAAGCGCATTGAAATCCGCTATCAGTGAGAGGGAAGAAGCGGATAGGATTTAGTAGGTTAGTTGTTAGTTGTTAGTTCTCTCTCCTTCACCCTCTTCACCCCTTGCTCGGAAATTGCTCAATGCGAGCAGTACCGTAAAAGATAATTTGTTGATTCCGCTGTCGCACCCGATCTATGCGCAGTTGAGAGCCCTGGAAGGCAAACTTATCCAAATCCAGGAGGTTGTTGACGTGGTGGATTAAAGCTTTACCCAACTCTATATCCCCATCATAAACCGCATCCACAAATTGGAGCTTGCGCCGTTCCTTAACTTCCAAAAAGGCAGTAATCTCTACCTGCCTCGGTTCAGAATCATCTCCTACTCTTATCTGGGTGCTAATTCCCAGAGATTTATCTGGGTTCAGACGCATCTGGGTGTTCTCAAAGTGGAGAGACTGACCAAGATATTCTAATTGCTGTAGCTTCTGAACCACAAAAGGGGTGTTAAAAGAGGTAGTCAAGTCCTCTTCCGTCAGGACAACCCGCATCGTTGCTTGGGTAGGTTGTCTCAACTTGACCATGGAGCGGAAAATCGCGCCGAAATCAATGGATACTGCTTCCAGGTACAATTCCATTGCTTCGATTCGCAGGCCATTGTACATCAACATGCCATTGCTGATGAAGTCAAAGCCATCGATACTGCCTTGGAGCAGTTTCGCCACCGGTTCCGCCCGCACGTTGGCGGACAGCTTTCCCGTCTGTTTGAATAAAGCTGCGATCGCCGTGGTGACGACTTTGCTGATAATTTTATCCCCGCTCTGACCGGGAAATGGTAGGCTGCTAAACATGATTGATCTCAGCTCCCCTTTTGCTCAGGAGCAATTCTATTTTAACATTACGAAATATATCTTAACATTACGAAATATTAAATGCAGCCTTTTCGGTGATCGCATTTATTGGTAATTTTTAATAGATAGATAAGTATTGGTTAACCAGATTTCAGTCTTTGCGGGAATTATCACTCCAATTCTTCTTTTAGTATCTGCCGATAAATGGTAGGCAAATGACGACTCATGGAATTAGTTTCAATACCGTAGCCCAAACTAGTCCAAGTCCCAGAGAGCAAGCGCAATACTTTCTCAATCTTGCCTTGACGCAATAATGCGGGTATATCAGCACCCCAAGCGCGAGCATCACTCAGCCAATCATGAACCACCCGATCTTGATATTGAGGCTCGAAGCTATAGTATTGCCATCGCCAAAAACCCGAGGGTTTGGGATGATACTGTTCTGCTTTTTCGGACCAAGTAGTATTGAGAAATTGATACCTTCCCGCAGCAGTAGTGCAGTTACCGATGTTGGGACCCCTAATAATAGGTACGCAGCGCTCGGGGTGGCGACTGAGATTGCTGACGTATTTGCCGCCGTAGATGACGTTATATGGTTTAGTTACATTTGCTTCCGAAGCTGTAATGGTGCGCATTAAGGCGCGAATATAGGGATCGCCTCCTTCCATTACTAGAGGTTGGGTGCCCTTTCTAGTTGTAGAATGAGAACCGGATGGCCCCAAATCCCTACCCTGGAAGTTGAGCAGCAAGAAGAACAAGCCCATAACCATCGCCCCCATTGCCAAATTGCGCCCATAGGTTAGATTTTTCAGCACCCCCAGCCACGACTGAGAATTTTTCCCTCTCTCTTCCATGAATATTATTCCTCTTGCCCCTCGACAGCGCCATATTAACTGATTCTGACTACTGGTAACTCATCTACAGCAGCAATATAAGGAGCAGGTATAGCGCTACGCGCGGGTGTGGGGAAGATAAAAGCCTTGTATAACAATACTTTTAAGGCTAGATTTTTTGAGCCTCATCTTCGATGATATGGATGTTATTTTAAGCGTGAGGGTAAGGTTTATTTATTATGGTGTAATCCTAATATTGGTGTTGTTGAAGCTATTCCTCGTCATTGGGAGGTACCCAATCGGTTAGCAAAAAAGATTTGTCGTGCCCTGTCAGTTCCATAGATTGATGGATAATAAAAGCATAACCATAGTATTTAGAAAACGTATGGTCGCCACCTTCGGGAGAATCCAAAAAAGAGCGGTCTGCCCAAAGGGCAGATCCGGTGCTCCGCACCGGGTCGCCCCCCTGGGAGAAACCAACAAACTACCGAATAATTTGCTGCTCCAAAAGATATTGAAGCGCCTCAATCGCACGATAAGCAGAAACTCGGCTTTCAGTGCGGGCCCTATATTGGGCCACCACATCGCTAGCTTGTTTGCCACCGACGCACAACTCGCACAACATTTGCAAGTCTCGAAGAGGTAAGTACATCTTCAGTCGCCTCAAAACGCTAGCACAATGATGCGATCGCTCGAAGCGGAGCCGTTTTGACGGGGGAAGGGAGATGTTAAATCGGCGTCGCTGCCAAAACTCAGAATCAGGCCAGCGCTTTTCTAAGCTATAATACTGGCGTCGGTCTTCCAAATACAATTCAAACTGACGCCGGGTTTGAGATTCGTACTTCGCAAGGGCTTGGGCATCAGAGTGAAAATAGCCAGCAATCGCCTCCGCAGCCAGAATACCTGATCGCAACGCTTTGTAAATACCTGC
Source organism: Prochloron sp. SP5CPC1 (assembly GCA_014323965.1). Lineage (GTDB taxonomy): Bacteria > Cyanobacteriota > Cyanobacteriia > Cyanobacteriales > Prochloraceae > Prochloron. Next base: position 8,998 of record JACONB010000030.1, read on the forward strand.
TGAAGAAAGCGGATCGAAAGTACAAGCCGCATCCCCAACCGCTAGCCAGCCATCCCCTGCCATCTGGTCTAAATACTGAGAAAAGGCCGGTTGAATCAGAAGCTCTGACGATTGAGTTGCTCCGGCAACCAATTCCCGAACGTAGCGGGTTTTCGCAAGATTTGCCATCCAGTTTTCCCAGCGCGAGAACTGATGCTGTCGCCACTCTTGGCCATCGCTCATCAAAGTGACAATGGCGCGCCCATTGGGCAAGGGAGCTCCATACCACCAACCCAACTCCGTCGCCTCTACCAAAGTGTAACAATCCTTGGCTGCTCCCTCCTCAAACTCAAACACTGCTGCAATCCCCAGCAGATTATCCATCCGCACCTGATTGGCACCTTGTTTAGTTGCAAAGACACTCCGGCGTCCGGTGGCATCCACAACAAAGGAGGTTTTTAACTGGAATTGAGAACCGTCTGGATCCATCCGCACTAAGCTCCATTTACCATCCGCAAGGCGATCCCATCCCACCACCCCCATACCTCGCTGTAAAATCGCCCCCCGTTCCGCCGCTGCCTCAGCCAGGGAAGCATCAAACTGAGTCCGGTTTAAATGCCAACCGTTTCCTTGCAAAGAAAAAAAGAAATCCTGGAAACCTAACTCCGAGCTACCCCATGCCGAGCGGTTGCCCAGGGAGGGAAGATGTTTTCCTGATTCCAGGATTTTTAATATTCCTAATTGTGTCAGGGGCGATCGGATGTTAGGGGGAACGGTTTCGCCGATGCGAAAGTGATTCTGACGAGACTTTTCCAAAATCGCCACCCGTTTGTCTCCTTGTTGTTGGAGGGCGATGGCAGTGGCAGCCCCAGCGGGACCGCCACCGATAATCGCAACATCCATCTCCGATGGGAAGCGATTAGCCATGGGGTAATTTTCTGGCAACTTCAGCGTAATAGTTATCTATATTGTCTTTCGGCCCGACATCAAAAACGAATCCCAGTTGATACCATTTTTCCACCATCTCTACATCGTCAGCAAATATCATGTAATCAGGGCGATTCTGATCGTAGTCCGTTCCCACCCAAGGAACTTGCCGGTCTTTAATCGTTTCATCAGGTGCAGATTGTCCCCGTATACCAATGTCAGAAGGATCCTCCTCCAAATACACGAATAAGGGGCGTTGAGCGGGCCACCACCAAACAATTCGGTCGAGGGGTTGATAGGAACATTCATTGAAGTCCGCTTGCCAAGGCAAAGCCATAAACTTGGTCACATCCCCCGGTTCCAGACCTTCATCCAAGTCCATCCCTAAACTCAGATTGGTTCCCACATTCTGCTTGTGCTTCAGACGGAAAGGTTCCGAGTAGATCTTGGGATTGCGGCAAATCCAGGTCATTTCAATCCCCGGTGAAAAAGCTCCTCCCACGCAGTTCTCTAGGGATGCCTTAGTTAGGTCCTCTGGGTCATCTTCTAGTGTCTTGTTCAAGATAGAGGAATCGTCAAAATTACCCTTTGCCCATTGCTGTAGCAAGAAATACTGAGTATCGGTCAAAGTCAGATATTTAGATGACTTCTGGCTAGAACCAGTGGCATCGTCTCCTGCTAAATAGGGCATCATGGGGTAACCAGTGGTTTTAGACTTCAAGGTGTTTTTCTCATTCGGCGGTCGAATCTGGCTGAAAAAGTATTGCCGCAAACTGTTGTACTCAGGAGAGGGATTCCCTAGCAAATTGTAGTCAAACGTATGGGGTTTAGGCGGCATGGCAGTCACCCAGGGAAAGATAGAAGCCCGCTCAAGTATGGGTTGAATTTCCTCCTGGAAGTTGGGCTGGTAATCATACTTCCACAAACCATTC
>JACONB010000031.1 GCA_014323965.1 Prochloron sp. SP5CPC1
CCCCCCCGCCATTAATCAATGCCGGGGGGACGGCTAATAAATTAGCCGCGTCGAACTTCCTGGGCCACTTAAAAGATGGCGGTTTCCGTTCTCCCGCGAGGTTTTAGATGAATGACAATTACGAACTTACCCCTTCTCGTGAGCTACCCCCTAACGTGCTGCGAGCTTCCACAATCCTGAAACAGGTAGGAATACTGGGTTTCTGGGTGCAATTAGTCTTAGGTGTTATCGCTGCTGTCATCTTATTAATTGCCAGTTTTGGTTTGGTTACGGAAAAAACAGCCACCGAAGGTAACCCCAGTGGTTTGGGTATTTTTTGCGCTACAGCAGGATTAATCGCCCTAGTCATGAGTATCTTCTTTTTTTCCCGTTATATCAATATTGCTAAACTGCTGCGCAGTATGGATTCCAACCTCCGCCCTAAAAAAACAGATACCCTGGGGGCAATTAAATTTGGGCTAATTTTTAATTTGGTGGGCATGTTCATGTCTATTATGGGAGCTGAAATCTTTGTTGCCATAGTTTTGGGCAAATCTTTGGTGTTTAACCCTAACGTAATTGGACCTAATACCAGGCAATTTGTTAATTCTACCGATATTTTTATTATTTTAGCCAACACCCACACTATTTTCGCTCACTTCACCGGTATTGGTTCTTCCTTGTGGTTACTGGATCGCATTAATAAATGAATTTAATTCACTATGCAACAGACTCGTCTCAATAATATTTTCAACTCCGTTGTTCAAAGATTAGGGCTATTTTTTAGCAATCCTTGGCGACGTCTTTCTTTGATTATAATTAGCTTCCTGCTAGGTTTTTTTCTCGGTCTGGCAATTTCTACTACCGCAGGACAAACTGGTTATTGGGATATAACCATGGCAGCAATATTACTGCTGTTTACTGAGTTAATGAGTCAATTTGTTTACAGTCGCAAGGGTGACGTTGGGAAGAGAAGAGCGCTTTGGCTCCAGGTTATTAATGTTTGCAAAATTGGTATGGTATACAGTTTGTATGTCGCAGCATTAACATTAGGTTCTTGACCAAATTAGAGAATATTATTGACAGATATGGAGGGGTATTGGGTAATATTAACCATAGCAATATAAAGACGATCACTAAGAGTGGCGCTGCGGGATTGCGGAAGTCTGCGTCCCTACATAAAGACAATATTGAGAGTTGTAAGTAATAACTAGATCTCTCTTTTCTCTCTGCGTTGACGGCGTTCAGCGGTTTATGATTGTTTATTGCTCATTGTTATAAGCGGTGAAAAGACGGCATTGATTAGACTCATGAAGTTATTATTATTTGTTATGTATGGTTGCACAATTTAAGTTTATGACAATTTTACAGCGCTGGGGAGAGGGGCAGCTACCAAAGAAAGAGGAACTGGAAACATTATTAACAGCAGAATTAGGTACTTCTGAACGAGGGGTAGCTTTTGGCATTGGGGTGGAAAATGGGTTAGAAGAGATAGAAATGCGCTCGCGTCTCTGGCGCTCTGTCTATCCAGATCTGCTACAATTGTGCCAAAAGTTGGGTTTGGGTAAGTCTGAGGGAATTTTGACTACGAGTTGGCATTTCTGGTTGCCTTTAGGCCTTCAATTAGCCTACTATAGAGAAAAATTGGGACGAACTTTAATCCAAGGGATCTTAGGGGGACAGGGAACCGGAAAAACTACCCTGGCTGCGGCTATAAAATTGATTCTCAAGCATTTGGGTTATTCCTCTATCGCTATTTCTCTTGACGACCTCTATAAGACCTATAGTGACAGAAAAAGGCTGCAAAAGCAAAACCCTCGTTTGATTTGGCGTGGTCCCCCAGGAACCCATGATGTAGAATTGGGGGTACAGTTATTAGAGCAGTTGCGTCAAGGTTGTTCCGAAGTAGAACCGATTTTCCTGCCTCGTTTTGATAAATCTGCTTATAATGGAGCTGGGGAGAGAACAGAACCAGAAGAAATCAATTATCAGGTGGATATTGTCTTGTTTGAGGGTTGGTTTGTGGGGGTACGTCCTATAGATGAGAAGGCTTTCGATATGGCTCCACCTCCCATTATAACGGCTGAAGACCGTTTGTTTGCCCAAGATACCAACGCAAGATTGAAAGAATATTTGCCTCTGTGGAAACTATTAGATAGGTTGATGGTATTGTACCCAGTGGATTATCATCTCAGTAAACAGTGGCGCAAGGAAGCAGAACGAAAAGCTATCGCTTCGGGAAAATCGGGGATGACGGATACTGAAATAGAGCGGTTTGTGGAGTATTTTTGGCGTAGTCTTCACCCAGAGTTATTTGTCACACCCCTAATTAGTAATCCTAGTTTAGTGGATTTAGTGGTGGAAATTCAGCCAGACCGCAGTATTGGTAACATTTATTCACCATGAATAAACCTTCACCAATGATACAACCTAAGTTAGCAGCCCTTAACGCAGCCTATGGACAAACCCTCTATGAGGTGTTCTGTGAAAAGGAGATAATTCAACTGAGAGTTAATGTTAAAAACTTAGCCCTAGATAACCTATTACAGCAATATCAACAAACAACCTGGGCTTTCATTACCGCTTCCAACCCCTATTCTGAACCCCTGAGTAAACAGGAAAATCAACTAAGGAATGAAGCTTTGGCAGCAGAACTAAAACCTAGATATATAAACCTTTTCAGCGCTGTGGGAAGAGATGAATCTGGAGACTGGTTACCAGAAGAGAGCCTCTTTGTCATGGGTATTAATCGAGCTGATGCTATGGAAATTGGAAAGAAATACTCTCAAAATACTATCCTCTATAGTGAGATAGGAAAACCCCCTGAGTTGTTGTGGCTATTTGATGAATAAACCTCGTTCTGGATATACTTTACCTGTTTTTGCCTGTGCTGCCGCTGTTGCTGCTCTGAGGAGTTTGTTGGGCGATCGCTCTATAGATAAGGTAGAGTTAGATTTAATTGAACCCTCTGTAGTTACAGATATTAATATTGAACAGGTTGCCAGAATTAATGAGAAAATGGCTCTGGCTATTACCCGCAGCCAACCTGGGGATAATCTGGACATAACGAGCAATACCCCCATTTGGGCTTTGGTAGAATGGCGCTCTGAAGGGGAGCAAATTAGGATTGAAGGTGGAGAAGGGATTGGTCGTCAGCTCAATAATGAGGGGAAAGCTGCTATCTATAGCTATGCTCACAAACTGATTCGCTCTAATTTACAACCCTACCTCACACCAACCGCCAAAATTGCAGTGAGGATTATTTTGCCGGAGGGTAGGAGACTGGCTCGACGCACTTCTAATGCAGCTTTTGGGGTTGTGGAAGGACTATCTCTTCTGGGAACTACGGGTATTTCGGTTTGGATTTGGCGAGGAAGTTACATATTAATCCAGCACGATTGGTGAAAACAGCTAACTGGTTGGGGCCTATGTTGGTTACGGCTGGTTTGGAGGGGGTAAGATCTATCCTGCTCTTTGGTTATCACGGCAAGCTGATTAAGTTGGCTGGGGGCATATTTCATACCCACAATCATTTGGCTGATGCTCGGTTGGAAATCCTCACCGCTCACTGCGCTATCGCTGGTTTACCTACTCCTAGCTTAAAACAGCTGTTTGCTTGCGACACTACAGAGGCAGCTTACCAGAAATTGAGGGAACTGGGGAAGGACTGGGTTACCCAGGTTTATGGGGCGATCGCTGCTACTATTGATCGCCGCTGTCAGGAATATATCCGCAAACATGGGGAAAAAGAAGTGTTGGTGGGTTCGGTTTTGTTTTCGGGGGAACGAGAGATTATTCTCGCTAGTGATAATGGTCAAGGATTGCTGGAGTTGGTATAAAGACTCAAAAGGTTTTCTTCACAGATTTGAAGGACATGGCGCAGTCGCCCCAATAGTTCTGGTGTGGTTCCCTTGGAGTAGGTTTCTGTTCCGTATACCTGTCCATTTAATGGGAAGTAGTAAAACTGCCAAGTGTCGCCGTTGGTAACAATGCCAAAAATATCTAAGGGTTGCTGGAGCTGCTGATTATTGTACTGACAGGCTTTCATCTCCACTAAACACTGTGCCAAACCCTGCTCAAAGTCATCTTTCTTGGCTTCGACAATGCACATAAAAGGAGCTTCTAAATAGGCTTTACGTTCCGCAACCAGATAGTCTACATAGCCACGGATTTGTTCATCAGACAGAGGAGCACCTTTCCAGATTTTCAGGTGTTTAAATTCCTGTAGCGCTTCTGTACAAATAGCGTCAATGAGTAATTTTTTCGAGTCTTCACAACTTTTCAGGTCAAATGCTGCGGTTATGCGCTGCAAATGTTCCACAAAGAAAGCACTAGGTTCAACAGGTTCCGCTGAGAAGTGCCAGGGTTTTAACTCTTTAAGATTCAGATACTTAAAGGCTTGAGCATAGGTGAAGCTAGAAAATGTCTTTTTCTTCATGAAAGTCATTCACCTCAAAATTAGGACTCATGTGGCATCTTGTTGTAGCCGCGATCGCCCCATCAATATAATATTATCTCAAAATAGACACTCACTGCTATACTAGAATAGTCACCCAGAGGCGCAATAATCAATAATCCATATTTATCTGCGTTTATCTGCGTTCATCTGCGGTTAATTTTTTGACTTCCTTATGCCAGCTCCTGAACCACAAAATGCCATCTCACTGCCTCGCAGCAGCGAATCGGAAGAACTGAAGAAAATCCGTCACACTGCCTCCCACGTCATGGCTATGGCAGTGCAGAAGCTATTTCCCAAAGCCCAAGTAACCATTGGTCCCACCACAGAATCGGGCTTTTACTACGATTTTGACCTGCCGGAACCCTTGACCACTCAAGACTTGAAGGCGATTAAAAAGGAAATGGTCAAAATCCTCAAACGGAAACTGCCAGTGCTACGGGAAGAAGTGACCCGAGAAGAAGCAAAAAGGCGCATTGAGGACATAGGGGAACCCTACAAGCTGGAAATTCTCGCCACCATCCAGGAACCCATCACCATTTACCATTTAGGGAATGAATGGTGGGATCTGTGTGCCGGACCCCATGTGGAAAATACGGGAGAAATCAACCCCAAAGCTGTGGACTTAGAAAGCGTCGCCGGGGCTTATTGGCGGGGAGATGCAAACAAAGCCCAACTACAGCGAATTTACGGTACTGCGTGGGAAAATCCAGCCCAACTAGCAGAATATAAGCGCCGCAAACAGGAAGCCCTGAAACGAGACCACCGTAAACTAGGGAAAGAGTTAGGACTGTTTATATTTTCCGATCTAGTGGGACCGGGTTTACCTCTCTGGACTCCCAAAGGAACTATCCTCCGCTCCCTCCTGGAAGATTACCTGAAACAAGAACAAATTAAACGAGGCTATCTCCCGGTAGTCACCCCTCATATTGCTCGGATCGACCTCTTCAAAACTTCCGGACACTGGCAGCAATACCAAGAGGATATGTTCCCTATGATGGCTGAAGATGATGACTCATGGGAGTTAGAACGGGGTTTCGTCCTCAAACCCATGAATTGTCCTTTTCATATTCAAATCTATCAGAGCAATTTGCGGTCCTACCGGGAACTTCCCCTCAGGTTGGCAGAGTTTGGTACCGTCTATCGCTACGAACAATCGGGAGAGTTGGGAGGTTTAACCAGGGTGCGGGGTTTTACAGTAGATGATTCCCATCTCTTTGTCACCCCAGAGCAACTGGACGAAGAATTCGCCCAGGTAGTGGATTTAATTCTCTCAGTGTTCAAAAACCTGAAATTAGAGAAGTTCAAAGCTAGACTCAGTTTCCGTGACCCCACCGAGGACAAGTATATCGGTTCAGAGGAAGTTTGGTCCACTGCTGAAGGAGCTATTAGAAGAGCAGTGGAAAAAATGGGAATGGAGTATTTTGTAGCACTAGGAGAAGCTGCTTTTTACGGTCCCAAATTAGATTTTATTTTTGAAGACGCCTTGGAAAGGGAATGGCAATTGGGAACGGTTCAGGTAGACTATAATTTACCGGAACGGTTTAACTTGGAATATGTAGCCGCCGACGGTTCCCGACAACGTCCTGTGATGATTCACCGCGCTCCTTTTGGTTCCCTAGAGAGGCTGATCGGCATTTTAATCGAAGAATATGCAGGAGATTTTCCCTTGTGGTTAGCCCCAGTACAAGGACGATTATTACCAGTCAGCGACGAATTCTTACCCTTTGCGCAGGAAATGGCAAGGTCAATGCTCTCTGTTGGAATTCGGGCTGAGGTAGATACTTCAGGGGAAAGATTGGGCAAACAAATTAGGAATGGGGAAAAGGAGAAAATTCCAGTAATGGCTGTGGTGGGAGCGAAAGAATTAGAGTCCCGTACCTTGAGTATTCGCACTCGCACCTCAGGGGAATTGGGAACTATAGCGGTAGGGGAGGTAATTGAAAGAATGAAGGAGGCAATATTTAATCGAAAAAACTTTTAGGGGTTCAAGGCTCGGGGAAGTAAACACCCAGCCCGTCCTTAACCTAAATTTACGATGATTTTGGTTAATTATCTGTATCTTACATAAGTCAAAGGTTAGTTATAAACAAAACTATGATAAAAATTATCTGATAAAACGCTCCTGGTCAGGTATCTGTTGGATTAACTCCTCAGCCCTCCAGAAGTGTTTTTAGCTAGAGATTTATGGTTTGATTTCACCGAGTGAAAAGATAAGGAGATTAAAAGCGGTTACCCCTTGGTTCTTTTGGTCTTGCTTTATTCACTCGCAAGTTTCGCCCCATCCATTGAGCGCCATCTAACTGAGTGATCGCATTTTCTTCTTCCTCGTTGGATTTCATTTCGACGAACCCAAAACCCCTGACTCGCCCAGTCTCTCGATCCGTAGGCATGGTGGCTGACTTAACAGTACCATATTCGGCAAAGACTTGTGTGAGATCGTCTTCTGTTGCGTCGTAGGATAAGTTCCCCACGTAAATAGTCACGAAATTTTCTCCATCTGAACAATTGACTTAGATGCGAGCAAGGCTAGATATGATTTCTATAAAATTCTCCAAAGTATTGCAGTAAAAAGACTTTCAAACAATAACTGATTGATTTGTCCATATTAGAACCGCTTTAAGAGAACGAACTTGCATCCACAAGAAAATATTATAACTGCTCTCTTGTGAAATTTCAATCTGTCATTAATTTTAGCCGCACTACTTTTTCCCCCCCATCATCTAGTGCTACCTCAAAGGTTTCTCCAGTAAGGGAGGATAGACAACTGAGGAGCGAGCGCAGGTGGGGATTACTGGCTCCCGTATCTACGTACAGTCTATCCGCCAAGCTACCCAACCGCTTCCAAGTAGTATAGAGTTTGGCTGTTGTTTGTTCTAATTGAGTTGCCTGTTTCACAGGCATCAGCAGTTGTATTTAAACAATCTAAGTGGAAAGCCTCTTCCAATGCCATTTCTACATCCAAGTTTGACTGACGCAGAACCTCACATTGAGCAGCCGCATCTAAATACTTAGCTAAATTCTTCGCATCTGAGGTGAGCATCTTCACCGTATCCACATCTGGCGAGGAGGCTACTTCTTCTTGAATGGCTTGGAGATGTTCTGAAGGCAATTTTTCCATTTCCCGTACTAAAGGAGCTAAATGACGAGTTGGCAGTTCCCCCATTTCGGCTCGTTCCTTCACCTCCTCCGGTAACAACTCGGAGTTCATAGCAGTCCATTCATCTGCAAGTTGCTTAACTTCCCGACGGGTAATGCGATCGCCTTTTTGGGCTGCCTCACTCACCAGCTTTTGCACTTCCGGATCCGATTTAGCGGTTTCCATAAAAGCCCGCTTGCTAAAATTATTAATTGCATCCGGATCTAACTTCCCCTCTTCTAAGAGAGTATCGGCACTATTAGCTAATCCGATTAAAGTATAAGCTTGACTTTTGGTAATTTCCCTGGCTTTTAGCCAATTGATAAATCCAGTTCCCCTACCATCACCCCCTTTCTTTTCCCTATCCCGCACTGTTCTGAGAATGCGTCCGCGCCAGATATCTGGACGCCAAAGGCGGTTGCTTACGCAATTGCAAATCAAAGCGAGAGCAAAGCTCCGCTACGCGAGCGCACACTAGCCAAAATTGATCTACTTGCTCCGAAAACTCAGCATCCTCTATCCCCTCATCTTCAGGATCAGGAAGTTGAAAATTAAAATCCGCAGGGGTGGAGATCGCAGCAGCAAGTTCAGCATCAGACGGGTTAATTTCAGCCATAGTTGTTGGTTTTTGGTTGGTGGTTGGGAGTTTCATTCCCATTCAATGGTACCTGGAGGTTTGGAAGTAATATCATAAACTACCCGATTAACTCCCTTCACCTCATTGACAATCCGATTAGAGATCGCCTCTAATAAATCGTAAGGTACCTTAGCCCAATCCGCCGTCATACCATCTTCGCTAGTAATAAAGCGCAAAACAATGGGATGAGCATAAGTCCGTTTATCCCCCTGAACCCCCACAGTGCGAAGGGGTAATAACACAGCAAAAGCTTGCCAAAAATCATGATACATTCCCCAGTTACCAATTTCATCCCGCACAATATAATCGGCGTCCCGGAGAATATTTAACCGTTCAAGAGTCACCTCACCAATAATCCGAATCGCCAAACCTGGACCTGGAAAAGGATGACGCCGGACGATTTCTTCTGGTAAACCAAGAGCAAATCCCACCTGGCGCACTTCATCCTTAAACAGCTTCCGTAAAGGTTCCACTAACTTAAAGCGGAGATTTTTTGGCAGTCCACCAACGTTATGATGGCTCTTGATTTTCACAGCAACCCGCTCCCCTGTCTTAGGATCCACATTAGTATTGGCTGACTCAATCACATCTGGATAAAGGGTTCCTTGAGCGAGATAATCAAAAGGTCCGAGATTTTCGGATTCTTCTTCAAACACTCGGATAAATTCGTGCCCGATGCGACGGCGCTTCTCTTCCGGATCCGTAACTCCTACCAACTGAGATAAGAAGCGCTCCCTGGCGTTAATATACTCCACTTTAATATGGAATTTTCGCTCAAAAAGATCCATCAATCGTTCTGGTTCTCCCTTGCGCATAAAACCCTGATCGATGAACATGCAAGTAACGCGATCGCCAATAGCGCGATGGAGTAAAAAGGCTAAAGTAGAAGAATCCACCCCGCCAGACAGAGCCAGCAATACTCGTTTTTCCCCTACTTGAGCACGAATTTCCCCAACTGCTTCATCCACAAAAGCTGCTGTGGTCCAAGTAGGTTCACATTGGCAGACATGATAGACGAAATTGCGGATCAGGGCAATTCCCCCCACAGAATGGACCACTTCGGGATGAAACTGGACGCCGAAGAGTTTTTTTTCCTGGTGGGCTATGGCAGCGCAAGGAGTATTTTCTGTATGAGCTAACACCTCAAAACCCTGGGGTAATGCAGTGCAGGAGTCACCATGACTCATCCACATAATCGAACCATCTTCCACATTAGTAAGTAAGTCGGTGGGGTCATCAATAGTAAGGTTCGCCTTTCCATATTCAGCCCGCTGTGCTCTTTCTACCCCGCCCCCTAACTGTTGTATAATCAATTGCATACCATAACAAATTCCCAGAAGAGGAATTCCCAAATGGAAGATTTGAGGGTCACATTGGGGCCCATCTTTGTCATAAACTGAATTAGGTCCACCTGAGAGTATAATTCCTTTGGGGTTGAGTCGTTGGATTTCTTCAGGGCTGGTGCCATAGGATATTACTTCGGAATATACTTGGGTCTCCCGAATGCGGCGAGCGATCAGCTCTGAATACTGAGAGCCAAAGTCCAGAATTAAGATTATTTTGTGGTTTTGCATACTATTGTTTTATTAACAAAAATTAGTAAGGCTAGTACTTAAACACAACTATTTTTTAGATAATTATATTTACTTATGCAATTTATGTACTTGGACCTTCTCTAAAACCTTGCCCCTCACTCATAAAGTAGAGCGCAACGCGGCAGGTGTTGGGGTTGGGTTGGTAAAAGCAAGGATAGACTTGGTTTTGAGCGATTCTGGGCTCCACCTCAATCACGTATAGCAAGTACCATGACAGGGTAGGGGCACGCCCTTGGCGTGCCCCTACCAGTTAGAATAAGGTTTCTAACATTTTGAGCCAACATAAAGTCAAACTCACTCCCCCGTGTATCAATCTCCTTAATACTGCTATATATACAGGTCTTCAGCAAGATTAACCTTGGTGAAGTCCCCATTCCCTAAAGATAATAGGACATAGGCGGTGCGGTTATTGTCGTTGTCCCAAGACCTTTCTCTTGACGGAGGAGTTTCCCGGAAATGGCTGTGTCTTCCGAGGTGGTGAAAGTGTCCTCAACTGCTACAGGGGTAATTCAAGCTGACTACCGTCAGCCGTGAAGACCTCAAGATGACGTGCAGCTTCTGAGCTAAACCAATCCCCTAATCGGACAGTTCCAATGTCGGTACTAGTGCGTAGTAACAAGTCATTCCCTTCCTGAACAGGGTCTTGTAAATCGGTTGCTGCTATATTTAAGTACAACCGATCGGTTAAACCATCTTGGGCACGGTTATGGATAGTCACAGTTCTCCTTTGAGCACCTTGGAGATTACGGATAAAGTATTCATCCTGTCCCTCTCCACCCACAAGGGTATCGTTACCTCCTAGCCCTGTCAGGGTATCGTTCCCATTACCACCCCTGAGGAGGTTATCAGCATCGGAACCGCGCAAAACGCTATTTTGATGAGGAGCAATGACATTTTCAATACTGGAAAGGTAATCCACCTGATTGTTAGCTTTCAGAGCAACCCCCAAATAGAGATCCACATCGATACCGAGGGAAATCTCAGCGTAGTTGGCAGTGTCATTGCCCTCACCACCGACAACGGCATTTTGGTCGTCATCTAAGTAGAACAAATCATTACCCGCTCCACCATCCAGATGATCCTGACCGCTACCACCGTGGAGGGTATCATCCCCCGGGCCCGCAAAGAGTTGGTCATTGCCAGGTTTTCCTTTAAGGAGGTCGTTTTGAGAACCACCAGTAATGGTGTTATCCCCACTACCACCAGTTAGAGTGTCACCATAGCGAGTACCACGAATGTTAGCAGAATTGTAATCAATGCGGGGGCTAGGATTAATGCTCGCATCAAAAGTTTGACCACTGGTTGCCTTGGCAAAATCTACCTGTTGAAGCACTAGATAACCCTCACCGTTATCTTCACTGAGGCTGAACAGATAGTTATCCTGGGTTAAAACCTGAAGGTGACGTGCTTGGGCATCCTTAAACCACCGGGAGATTCTGACGGTTTCGATATCAGTACCGGCTTTGAGAATCAAGTCATTCCCATCTCGTTGGGGAGCTTGCAGTTCAATACCATTGACATCTAGATAGAGGATATCTGTACTAGAATCATGAGCCCAGTTATCAATGGTAACCACACGGGGGGCAGCACCTTCAGCCCTCTGAATGACGTAGGTATCACGCCCTGCCCGTCCCCGTAGGCGGTCTTTTCCATCAGTGCTAGTGATGATGTTATCCAGATCATTGCCGATAATTTGGTCGTCCCCAGGGCTATCCACTGCATAAATGGCACTGGAATAATCTCTCAAGTCGAGCGTCCCATTTACAGCGCTGTCCGTGGCCTTCACTTCGAATTCGGCTAACTCCACTGCCCCACTTTCATCAATCTTCAGGATATAGTTTTCACCGTCAGCTGTGCGCAAATGGAGATGCTGGTAGTTTTCGCCGAGGAAAAATTCCTGGACGACAGCATAGGCAATCTGTTCTAAAGAGGCTTGATCCTCGTTGCCAGTTTGTGGTGCGGAGGCAGACACAAGATATAAATCTTGCCCTGAGCGCCTTAAGGCCAATTCATCCCGGTTGACAGCTATTTCAATGGTATCTACCTGGTTGTCATCTGCAAGATTGACAATAACTTTCAGATCTTGTCCTGGAGTAGTACCTCTGACCTCATAGATATCCTGACCGTTTCGTCCCTCAAATAAATCTCGACCTGCACCACCCTCAAATACGTTGGTGTTATCATCTCCTTTGAGGGTATCGTTATAATTACTGCCTGTTAGGGAGAGGACTTGACCCCCTTGGTCATCCTCAAGGCTATCGTAGGTCTGACCTTCACTCTTGGTGGAAAAATCGACCTCCTGCCGTTGCAGTGTTCCATCACTATTGAGATGGTAAACACCGTCACTGATTTTGATTTTTAGATGTTGAGCTATGGATCCGAGAAACCAATGTTTTACCCGAGCGAGGGGGACCAACTCATTAGCATCGTTATACCGACCAATAATCAGATCGTTAGGAGTTGCGACTTCACTACTTCGTACTGTCACTAGATCTTCAGGGTTGAGATCTGGTAGGTAAAGAACGTCTTCTACCCCATCGCTGGCATAATTATTAATGATCGGATAGAGTCGCTCAGGTTTGTCTGGGTCGTTTTGGGGGCTTACAAAATAGACATCTTGACCTAGACGACCCATTAAATAATCCTGTCCCTGGCTAGAAATCAGCACATTATTCGCTCCATCGCCTTTCAGGGTGTCATTGTGGGGGCTATCCTGTAAGCGAACGCCAGAAGCTAACCTGACATGGGGATGTCTGAAGTCATCCGGTAAGATCAGGGCCAAATCCACATCAGCTCCTTGAGCATTTGACGAGAAGTTGAATTCCTGGATTTCTACCACCGGGTCTTCATCGGCGGTGACGCTAAAACGCACACCATCTTTAGTGACAAACTGGAGGTGATTCTGAGGGTCGTTAACAAACCAGTCTTTGACCACTAGGTTCAGGGCAGTATCGCCGGACTCACCATTGTCAAGGAGCAAGTTATTGCCTTGCTTCCTGGCTGCCAAGTCGGTAAAGTTGGCCTGTAGTCGGGCTATGTCAACTGCTCCGTCCGTGGCGGTGTTGTCAATGGTGTTACGAGCCTGTCCCGGATCAATTAGGTAGGTATCGCTTCCATCACCGCCTTGAAATATATTTATGCCTAAATTATCAAAGAATACATCATCACCAGTTCCTCCATTAAGAGAGTCATTACCTGCACCACCGATGAGGGTATTACCCAAATTATTAGCGGTCAACACATCATTCCCTGACCCACCTGTAATCGTGGCAATGGTAGGATGGGCTGTATCCGCTGCTGCATTATAGACTTGGGATTCAGTTTCCCGAGAAAAGTTCCGCCCCGTCGACGTCAGTGCCCCTGAGCTATCTGGTGTTAGTACATAATTATCTTCACTGAAAATCTCTAGGTGCTGATAGGTTTCTCCCATTGTCCAATTTTGCACCCGAGCGACGGTTTTGGCGCCGATTTTAACCTCCAGGTCCCCATCACTAGATAGGGCAGTGGTAATTTCTGAGACTGGGGCCTTGAGGATAATTTGATCCGTTGCTAAATCCGATGCCAAGTTGTTGATGAGAGCCAACTTACCGTTGAGAATGTAGGTATCGCTACCGTTTCCCCCGGTTAAGTTGTCAGGACCATCGGAATTTCGGGTGATGGCAGAGAACCCAATCAGCCCTGGGTTGTCGCTGTAATACTGAACCAGAATGTCGTTTTGCCCGCTGCCGTTGTAATCAGCAATGTGCAACTGCCCACTTTGGCCGTCGATGTTCAAATCTTCTGGAAGCAGGTGTGAGGTGAAAGTGTACCCATCATCGGAGAACAATACCCGCAGGGTATTATTCTGATTGTTTGGCGCCGACTTTTCTTGAACCAGAATCTCCGCTTTACCATCTCCATCCAAATCTTTGACGAACAGGTTGGTTAAGTCTCCTTTGAGGCCCAAGCTCTCATCAAGAGTGTGTTTGATGAAGGTACCGTTCCCTTGGGAGAGAAGCACCTCGGCGGTTCGAAACTCGTCATTATCCCAAGCGCCTTTTTCTTGCCGGAGGATGTCATCTTTCCCATCCCCGTTAAAGTCCCCAACATAGAGATTGGTGTAGTCGCCTTTGAGCAAGAAATTCTCATCGAGAGTAATTTTGGTGAAGGAACCGTTCCCTTGGGAGAGAAGCACCTCGGCGGTTCGAAACTC
>JACONB010000032.1:0-3696 GCA_014323965.1 Prochloron sp. SP5CPC1
TAACACTTTATTTTGATAACTGTAAGGATGTGACTCTTCAAGATGTGCAACTGGTGAACAATAAACACACTGCCCTAGTGGTGAACAACATCTATGGAAGTTTCTTAATTGAGAAATTAGCAGTCTTTGATCAAAGTACCCCATCACCCATTCATGTAGATGTAGTGTGCTGTGACCATGGAAGGATTGATGAAAACTGTATTAAGCAAAGAAAATTTTCTTGGACAAATAAGAATGGAAGTCCCTTTTTAAATATGTCTAGCTATTATTCAGTTAGTAAGAGTGGCAGAGTTTTGATTTTCTCAAATGAATATATCTCAAAAGATATCATTGGTGCTAATAACTACAGATTTAATGACAATGTGTTGTGGGATGATGGATTATTGGTACAGTTTAGAAACATGTATGTGAATAACAAAACCATTGGACAAAACCTATTAACCAATAGAAATGGCACTAAGGATAAAAAAGGTGTAACGTGTCCTCCAGGATATTACCTAGCATCTAATAAAACCTGTCAATGCTCCTTTTTAAAAGATGAAGAGCAGCTAAATGGTATATTGTCATGTGATAATGATCGACATGCTGCTAAAATTAAACATGGCTATTGGGCTGGGTATCGATTATCTAACCAACATCCGTCTCCAAATTATGCAAATTTAGTTACTGGACAATGCCCATGACACTGTTGCAGCAAAATGAAAACAATGCAACAGAAATTTCTTCCCAATGTTACTAACATCACATTGTTAAATGAAAAAGTGTGCTCACCTTTTAATCGAACTGGAACTCTTTGTGGGAAATGTGTAGAAGGTTTTGCTGTGGCTGTCAATTCACCTTATTATGACTGTGTTAACTGTTCAAGTTGGCTTAGTAAATATGGCTGGATATTTTTAATCGTAACTGAATACCTTCCTTCTACAGTACTATTTATCATTCTTTTGTTTTTTAATGTTGATCTCAATTCAGGAAGCATTGCTTCTATCATCTTATACTTCCAGGTGTTTGATTCATTGAACATATATTCTGATGATAATATTGGCCAATTGGAACATAGTGATGCAATTCTTAAAAGCATTAGTTTCCTTTACAATATATGGAATTTGGAATTTTTTGGAAACTTTTTGCCGTTCTATTGCATTAGCTCTAATTTTAATACAATGCATATTCTTTTAATTAAATACATTTCTGGAGTTTATGCATTTCTTTTATTCCTACTGTTTGCATTTTTATCAGGAGTAGTATACGTTCATGCTTGTGGTGTGGGAAAAATAGTTCGTAAGTTAGGAATATGCTGCACTAGGTGTAAACTCAATATCACTCGACAGGGACCTATTATAAGAGGATTAGCAACTTTTTGGACTCTGGTGATTGCCAAGCTGGCATATATATCAGGACTGATATTGTCACTAGAAAATCTTAGTGGTTGACGACTCATATTGCCATCGCCAACTCTTAAATGAACTACTCCAACCTCTTGGTTTTCAAATCAAAGCAGTTAGTAACGGTGAAGAGGCGATCTGCGCGATAGCGCAGATCCGGCGTACCCGCCGGATCAACCTTTGGTCCCAATGGCAACCCCATCTTATTTGGATGGATATGCCCATGCCCGTGATGAACGGATACGAAGCAACCCAAAGGATTAAAGTTACTACTCAAGGTCAAGCTACGGCGATTATAGCTCTTACTGTTAGCGTTTTAGAAGCTGGCTGCGATGATTTTGTCCGCAAGCCTTTCCGGGAAGAGGAGATTTTTGATATAATGAAAAAACACCTGGGAGTTCGTTATCTTTATGGCGATAGCAGTGAGATGACAGGAGTCAGCCCGTCAGAAGTTAAAATCAATTCTAAATGAAGAGTAATCAAGATAAAGAGATAATAGGTAATATATTAATTGTAGATAATTTAGGACAAAATATGCGTATTTTTAGCCAACTGTTGCATCGTCAAGGTTACGAAGTTCCCAGTGTAACTAATGGCAAAATGACTTGAAAAACCGTTAGCATTAAACTAAAAAAAATGCCTAAAATGGATGAATATAAAGTATGCGAAGCCTTAAAAGCAGATGATAAAACGAGGTATATTTACGGAATTTGTCTAAGTGTTTTAGATGAAGTATTTGATAATATTAAGGCATTTCAATATCGCGAGAATCGAAAATCAACTGACCATTCTAAAGACAAAAATTCTTGCTGGAAAAGGAAATTGAACAACGGCAAAAAACAGAAGCAATCCTTTCTCAATCTCGGAATCTCTTAGAGAGCGTGTTGAATAGTTCCCGAGATGGAATTTCAGCCTGGAAAGCAGTTAGAGATGTGAATGAAACCATCACCGACTTTCGCTGTTTGTTAGTTAATCCGGTGGTGGCTGAAGCTTTAGGAAAAAGAGAGAAGACTGCAACAGTAATCTAATGCTGAAAAAATTGCTCACTCGATTAGATGTAAAATTGTTCGATATGTTTGTAGCAGTGGTGGAAACGGGAGAAACTTTGGATCGAGATTTTTCTTACCAACAGAGTTGGTATAATGTGACAGCAGTGAAGCTGGGGGATGGCTTTTCCGTTACGGTTCGGGATATAACACAACGCAAACGTTGGGAATTAGAATTAAATCGTCTCGCTAACCTGGACGGTTTGACTCAAGTAGCTAACCGTCACTGTTTTAATCATACTCTCACGGTGGAATGGCGACGCTGTAATTGTGAGAAAGAATCTTTGTCTTTAATTCTCTGCGATGTGGATTATTTTAAACGCTATAATGATTGCTACTCCCATCAAATGGGAGATGATTGTTTGGTGCGAGTGGCTAAAACTCTCAGTCTTGCTACAAAGCGTCCCCGAGATTTAGTCGCTCGTTATGGAGGAGAAGAGTTTGCGGTAATTTTGCCTGTCACGGATCAGGATGGGGCTATCATAGTAGCAGATTCCATTGGCAAGGAAGTGAAAAAACTGCAAATTCCCCATCTTGACTCTGATGTGAGAGAATGGGTTACTCTCAGCTTGGGTATTGCTACCATTTTTCCTCATGACAATGTTTTACCCAAGACTTTAATTGCTGCTGCTGACAAAGCTCTTTATCAAGCAAAAGCAGAAGGAAGAGATTGTTTTGTTGTCGCTTCTCAATCCCCGCTCACATGAACGACAATTTCCCGGGAGTAACTGCGTTGACGGTGTTCCCAAAGATAAATACCTTGCCAAGTTCCTAATACCAACCTTCCTCTAGCGATGGGAATTTGTTCTGAGGTATGAGTTAGGGCAGAGCGAATGTGAGCGGGCATATCGTCGGGTCCTTCCGCGTTGTGAATGTAGCCCATGGGGTCTTCTGGCACCAGTTTAGCAAAGAAATTAGCAAAATCCCTCAGTACGTCGGGGTCAGCATTTTCTTGAATGAGCAGGGATGCGGAAGTATGACGAACGAAAAGAGTACAAAGTCCCGTTGTAATACCTGATTGGGCGACAATACTCTCTACTTTGTCGGTTATTTTGTGGAAAGACTTGCCTGTTGTTTGCAGTCTGATTAGCTTTTGGTAATGACTCATTTTGCTCTTCTGTATTGGTAAATATTGCATTCAAAACTTTACTCAATTACGTCAACTATCGCTGACTTGTGCCACATTATTGGGGATTAACTGTTGTAATTCCTCTACCGATGCTACCGTAACTGCTCGTTTATGAAGCTGCTTCAAAAATTCTAAATCC
>JACONB010000032.1:3760-17613 GCA_014323965.1 Prochloron sp. SP5CPC1
ACCTCAATAATCGACTCCCTTTTACTTTCCAAACTCCCTCGTTCAATTCCTAACCTTTCAATACTGGTAATATAAGGCATTTTTTTGTCCTCCTCTATGGTAATCAATTCATTATTAAACCTTTCGGTTAACTCTTTCGGTAAAGTCATCATCCAATCCACTAACCGAAATAGCTGTAGGATTTCTTCCTTACTATAACCTCTCTCATACAGTCCTCTCACTATACTCAATTTGCTTGAGAATCTTTCTGAAGCATTATTGCGAGTTTCTTTAGTTTTAAGGTGGGCCATAACCATGATAGCAAAAGGATTGCGATTTTCAGTTAAAGCAGACCAATTCTTTTGATAATCTAGTAGTTTCACCACCGGGAACTGGAAATTCAGTTGGCAACCCCAACGACTGTATTGATGGTTTTGTGGTCGCCACCAATTCTTGTCATCTCCTAAGATGGCTAAACTGACTACTTCTGTATTTTCATCCAGGTAAGTGATAAATCCACATTCTTTGAGCAAAAACACTTTCGTATTCTCCTTGGATTTCTATATGTACCAAGATAAGAGTTTGCTTTCCATTATGCAGTCAAACTCTTACCAGTTTGTCGGCTAACCTTTTCCCTAGATTTGCATCTCTCACTACCTGTTGCAATTCTGTATCCAGAGTTTCATATCCTCTCGACCAATCTATATCTCGATGTGCTTCCGGGAAGAAGAAAGCCATAAATTCTTCAAAATAAGACTCTATTGCTTCTTTCCACGGACTATCATACTCATCTATTTGCTGTTGTTTTTCCATTAATCAACTAAGTTTTTCGATTGATTTTACCCAGACTATCACTTAAATCTATTCTACCATATTATAGCAGTTCCCGCAGGTTTATTTACAAATCCCAAAAAGAAACCTTTGCCCAAACCTTTATATAACAGCTCTTTCCCCCGCCCGATTCCCGACTCTCCCAGCTTGGCGTTATAGTTGGTGAAGGAGCGCAAAGGCGGTACTGTATACCTTGAGCGTTGCGTGGGTTTGTGGAATGACTTTTGAGATCGAACAAATCAAAGTTGTAGCAGCTATCGATTTTGGCACATCCCGTTCCGGCCAAAAAGGAGGATGACAAGAAAATCTATGTACGCTGTAAGTGGGACAGGCGACCTTTTCCGTACATCAAAACCTTGACCCAAAGCCTTTATAACAGCGATCGCCAGTTAGAAGCGTGGGGGTATGCTGCTCTACATCAACTAGCACAGCGGTTAACGCAAGCTAAAGATAAAGATGCCGAAAACTGCTGCCATTTATTGCAAAAAAAAATGACAAAACTCTTCAAAGAGGTGTCTTAAGTTGGAGCTATTTTTGGGCTCCGAAGAAGATGTCTATTATTATAGGCGAATGACATAGATGAGCGCAGACAGATATGATTGATGATCTGCGGGTTACTTTAGATTTAATCCTATTATACACCCCCCTGGTTCATAATTTCTGAAAGTATTCAACCACAGTTTGGGCGATAAATTCCGTTCCATTGGATGGAAAAGGTGAGGTTTTACGGGGTGGGGATAAGGGTTGGTTGAGAAAATCCCAATCTCCTTGACAGAATTCCGAGGAGGTGATAATTTGATGGGAAGATCTGTCCCGAATACCTTCTATTAATAAGGAAGATTCGGCAAAACCTTCTCGCAGGAGGGAAACAATGGGAACCCCTAAACGCAAGCTTTCAGCAAAGGTACTGTACCCTGGCTTAGAAACTACCCGACAGCAGTAAGGCATAAAATCCACGGGTCGATATTTACGTTCCGTTACTTTCACTAAATTAGCTAAATTAGGTGCTCTGTGGTCAAAAGTAATAAACTGCCAATTAGGAAATTTTGCTAGATTTTCATAGGGAATTTCCGCTAATCCAAAACCACCAAAAGTGAGCAAAACAGTCTTTTCCTTAGGTGCAGTGAGGTTAAAATCAGCCCGCAATTGTGCTTCTTTATATTTAGGAGTACCCCCAGTTAATCCTGTATCAATAATCTGAGGAAAAGCCTTCATGGGTTCGTACATAGGGAGACGAAAGAGGCGGGCGCATTGTCCGTAACAGGAGGAGATCCAATCAGCCATTTCCTCCCACTCTTCACCCCAGTCTCCATAGATAAAGTCCCAGCCAAAGTTACTCATCATCCAACATGGTACCCCAGCAGCTCGGGCAATAGGGGCAGCTAAGGGAGGAATATCCGCCAAAACTAACCCTACATCGTTGGTACGGATAAAGTCAGCTTCCGAGGCAATAATCTGTTCCTGTCGTTCACGAATTTCCGACATTGCAGCTAATGTAGCAGCTTTATCCATGGTTAAGCTATCTTTTTGGATTACCCCCACATCAAAAGCACGGGGACGATGGATAAAATCTGCTTCAATATAAGATTCTAGTAGCCAACGAGGGGCAGTTGTAACCAGAATAAGTAGTAGATCCGGATTCAGCTCCTTAATAGCTTGAGCAACAGAAGCAGCGCGAACCGCATGTCCAAATCCATGGTTAGTAATAGCAATATATACAGTATCTCTCTTCATCTGCGTTTATTCTACTTCAACGTTCATCTGCGGTTACTAAATAACTTGAAATAAGTAGAGACAAAAAATTCCTTCAAAGGAAAGGCGATCGCTGTGAAGGGATTTACCGTTACAATGATATTACGCACGTCTCTCACCGCTAAATTAACTATTTGCTTCCCTACCCAGTCTGGGGACATAATGCCAATAGGGTTGAGATTGCTTTTAAAAGGACCGAGAATTAGTTTTCTGACTACACAAGGAGCGTCCAGACGACGTAAAGTAATTAAATCCCCTAAAGTTCTTTTACTCAATTCGTACAGAGGACTGAAAGCGGGATTTACTTCCGCTTCCGAGGTATTGACCCAAACTTCCTTGCAGGCCATATCTTCGTTGGTGCGCACTGTTTTGAGGAATAATTCTAGCAAGCGCCAGCTAGAGAAAGTATTTACTTCGTAAGAACGGGCGATGGCTTCTTCTGTCCTTTCCCCGTGAACGTTAATACCGTGGTTGATGATCAGAATATCTATTTTAGCTAATTCTCCCTCTAATTCCGACTCTTTACCGGGTTGCCAAACAATGGTTTGCACTGGTTTATCTTTAATCTTAATCTCCTGCTGTTTAGAAGTGAGAGCAATGATTTTAGCGCCCCTGCTCTCCAGACATGCTAGGAGGGAGCGCCCCAGACTTCCCGAGGCTCCTGTGACAGCTATTCTTTTCCCCCGTAAAGAGAGAGCAGTACCCATAAGCTTGTCCAATAAGGATATGGTACCACAATAATAAGCATTTTGATTCTCAAAGTGATGGCGCCAGTGATAGGGTCGATTTACCAACCAAGTAGCGGGTGGGGTGGTAAACTCACCGGGACGATGGGTTATATCAGTCAACTGATCTGCATAGGGTAACCCACTACCCCGAGCAATTGCCGCTAGAAGGAAAAAACCTGTGTAAAAGCAACCTAACCCTGCTCCCCAGTGTCCTGGAACTGTTAAACTAAAAACAGCCCCCCAAAGTAGGAGGCTGAAACCTAGCATAATGGAAGCTTCTGGTACATCATTATACCAGTGCGCCCGACGATAGATGGTTTCGTTTACAGGAGTTAAATCTGGACGAAAGACCCGATGATGCCAAGCGTGGAGGCGATAGAGAGGTTGCCAATGATGGGAAAGAGCGTGGTAACAGTCTCGTACCAGTTCCACCCAGAGGAGAGAAACCAGGGCCATGGCGGTGGGGGCGATTACTGTCATGGTAAAGTCTATATTAGATATGGCTTTTGATTTATTAGTTTCTTTTAATTATAATTTAAAAAGTGTTACCTTTATTCCAAGAAATTTAAGAAATTTCATGGAATAAAGTATAAATCCCCTAGATTAAACAAGATATAATGGAAAGGAGGAATATAGTGCCAAATAATTCTTGGCGGTTAAGAGAGTCGGATCCAGAGTTAGACCCTATCGGTTCTCTATTGTCTGAATTGGCTGATCCAAAAGAGGAAGAAGAAGAATTTAGAAGGGATTTTTTCATCGGTTTTTCGGGACGGAGAAAGAAAGCAGCTTTTGTCCTCATGACTATCTGGGGTGTTACCATAGGACTGCATTTCTTCACCTGGGGCAGTTTAGCAGTAGCTGGTTGTACAGGACTTATTTTTGTCCATGCAATTCGTTTGGTAGTGGCTAAATCACCCTCAGCGCCGGAATTATTAACAGACGATACTGCTGCACCCTCAGTATCCTTGTTGGTGGCGGCGAAAAATGAGGAAGCTGTCATTGGGAACTTGGTGCAAATGCTCTGTAGTCTGGACTATCCGTCAGATAAATATGAAGTTTGGATTATTGATGATAACAGCAAGGATAATACGGGAGTAATTTTAGATCAACTGGCTACTTCTTATCCCCAGCTGAAAGTATTACATCGTCAAAGGGGTGCGGTTGGGGGCAAATCCGGTGCTCTGAATCAAGTATTACCTTTGACCAAAGGAGATATTATCGGCGTATTTGATGCTGATGCTACTGTGGAAGCGGACCTCTTGCGACGGGTAGTACCTATGTTTGAGGTGGCCCAAATGGGTGCTGTACAGGTTAGGAAGGCGATCGCCAATGCTTCCTGCAATTTCTGGACCCAGGGACAAAAGGCGGAAATGGCTCTGGACAGCTATTTTCAACAGCAACGGATGACCATCGGCGGTTTGGTGGAACTGCGGGGTAACGGTCAGTTTGTCCGCCGTTCTGCCCTAAATAGCTGCGGCGGTTGGAACGAAGAAACTATCACCGACGACTTAGATTTAACCATTCGCTTACACTTGGATCGCTGGAAGATTGGGTTTTTGGCTCTGCCCGCTGTGGAAGAAGAAGGAGTCACCAGGGCTATGGCTCTTTGGCACCAGCGTAACCGCTGGGCAGAAGGGGGTTATCAGCGCTACCTGGACTATTGGCGGTCCTTTCTGCGTCACCCTCTCGGTTGGGGCAAAACCTGGGATTTGTTTTCCTTTATTACCATTCAGTATATCTTACCTGTCGCTGCGCTGCCGGACCTATTTATGGGCATCGCTCGTCATCGCTATCCCTTATTAGCACCCATGAGTGGTTTGATGTTCTCCATTTCTGCTTGGAGCATGTTTGTGGGACTGTTCAGGACTCGTATTGAATCAAAATTCAGCTTTACTACTTTGTTGAGTATAGGCTGGCAAACTCTCCGGGGGATGATTTACATGGTCCATTGGTTGGTAGTTATGCCTTGCGTTACTGCTCGCGTCTCTGTGCGCCCGAAGCAACTAAAATGGGTTAAAACAGTTCATGAAGGTGGGAATGCAGTAATCATTAGTAAAAAAGTGAGTCATTCCTAATTATTGAAAAAGGTTTCTGATTGAGTTATCATATAGGAGTATAACTAGAATTATACTTAGCTTGTTTTTTTTGTTTAAACTATGTCAGAATCTTTTACTATTAACGATATTTACAATCTGTTTCAAGCTTCTCAAGCGGAAGCGGATCGTCGTTTCGCTGAAGCAGATCGCCGTTTAGCAAAACTAGATCGTATTGTAGCGGAACTTGCAGAAGATAGTAAGCGCCGCAGGGCAGAAGCGGAGCGCCGCACAGCAGAAGCAGATCGTCGTGCAGCAGAACGAGCAGCAGAAGCGGATCGTCGTGCAGCAGAACGAGCAGCAGAATCGGATCGTATTGTAGCGGAACTTGCAGAAGATAGTAAGCGCCGCAAGGCAGAAGCGGAGCGTCGGGCAGCAGAAGCGGATCGTATTGCAGCAGAACGAGCAGCAGAAGCGGATCGTCGTGCAGCAGAAGCGGAAAAACGACTTGCTAAAGCGGAAGCTATTGCAGCCAATACTAATAAAGCTGTGAGTGCTCTCACAAGTCGTTGGGAACAGTTTTTAGAAAACTTCGTAGAACCTGCTGCTGTAAATCTTTTTCAAGCACGAGGTATTCCAGTAACAGAAACCCATCGTCGTGTGAAAACCAAACGTGCAGGTTTAGCAATGGAAATTGATCTACTAGCTGTTGATGATGATGTTGCAGTTGCAGTAGAAGTTAAATCTCATTTATCTAAAGCAGATGTGGATTATTTTTTAGAAAAGTTGGCTCGTTTTAAACAAGCATTTCCCCGTTATACTGACATCAAGCTCAATGGTGCTGTTGCGGCAATTGATATTGATGAAGGAATCGATCGCTATGTTTATCGTCGAGGTTTATTCCTTATTCAACAGTCAGGTGAGGTTGTAGAAATTGCCAATGACGAAAATTTTCTACCTGGAGAGTGGTAGAGTTGGCAATATATTCTGTTGTAATTCAATCAAAAAAATGTCATCAACGCACCCTACGGTTACAAGACTTCGATTTGTTTAGCTTCTTCCGGGAATTTACTTTCTCTTTCTCCTGCACTTCTAGCTTGAAACCAGCGGACAGTTGAGAACGATGACGATGACAAATAATAGCAAGGGGAGCCGATTTAATCTGGAGTTGGGTTTGTTGCAGGATCCCTTGATAAACGCTCTCGCAGAATCAATTGGGCGATTTCTAAATCCACTGGGGTAGTTACTTTAATATTGGTCTCCTCCCCCTGAACTACCCGCACTGTCAAATGACACTTTTCAAACAAAGCAGCATCGTCTGTTACTTCCCATTCTAACTCCTTTCCCTGTTGGTGACAATACTTTAACAATTCTACCTCAAATCCTTGGGGAGTTTGAGCTGCCCAGAGATTGCTCCGAGGGGGGGTATGTTTGATAATATTTTTATCATTTACTATTTTAATTGTATCTTTAACAGGTACAGCAGCAATCACTCCCTGACAAATCTCGAGCTTCTCAGCACAGCGATCGAATAAATTTGGAGTAGCTAAACACCTGGCTCCGTCGTGAATTAAGACTGTTTTTGCCGATTGAGGTAATGCTTTCAAACCATTGAAAACCGATTCCTGGCGCGTTGCTCCCCCTTGAATTAATTTTATCGGTTTGTTGAAGCCTTCTTGAGCGATAATGGTCTCAAAATCGGAAAAGTCATCGGTTTGTCCCATAATACCGATCCAGCTAATCTGACTGGCAGCCTCAGCAGCTTGGAGAGTCCAAGCCAGCAAAGGTTTGCCCAGTAAGGTTAGGAGGAGTTTATTGCGAGCAGATCCCATGCGCTTTCCCATGCCTGCTGCTGGAATTAATAAATACATCTTCTATCCTTTCTGATAATATATAAGCACCTGTCATGGTACGTGTAATCAAGAATGCGAATCTTAACCCTTGTCCCTGGGGGAATAGGGGATCAACTCTTATTCTTCCCCACTCTGTTTGACTTAAAAGAGTCCTACCCCCAAGCTACTATTGACGTGTTGGTGGAACCGAGAGCCAAAAGTGCTTACCGAGTTTGCCCTCATGTCAATGAAGTCCTCCTTTTCGACTACAAAGATCGGAATAGTTTGGCCGACTATCTCAACCTCTTGGGAATTATCCGCGATCGCGAATATGATATCGCTCTCTCTTTAGGTCGTCGTTGGACGGTAGGTTTTCTCCTGTGGCTGAATGGTATTCCTGTTCGCATTGGTTACCAAACCCCAAATTCTTGGTTCCTATCTCACCCTGTGCCCTTAAAAACTGAGCAGTATGCTGCCCACATGTATCGAGACTTGCTCCAAGGTTTAGGAATAACCTCTCCCTGTTCCCCTTTAAAGGTGAGTGCACCTAAATCTGATATTGAGTGGACTCAGGAGGAACAAAAACGGTTACAGATAAGTTCGGGTTATATCCTGATCCACGCCTCTTCCAGTCAATTGGCTTCTCGTCTCGGCATTGATAAAATCTATCCTCCCCAACAATGGCAGGAAATTATCCAGGATATCCAGACGAAACAGCCTTCATTGCCTATAGTTATAATTCAAGGTCCAGAAGATGAGGATATTGTGACCCAGATGAAAAAAGCCTGTCCCGATCTGAAGGTTATCTCACCTCCTGATATAGGTAAATTGGCTGCTATTATTGCTGGTGCCAACTTATTTCTCTGTACCGATAGCGCTCCCATGCATTTAGCCGTGGCTGTTGATACCTATACTATAGCCCTATTTGGTCCCACTGACTCCCAGAAATTATTGCCTCCTGGCAGTGATAAATGTATCGGTATTCAATCTCCAACAGGTAAAATGGCGGATATCAAACCAGAACGAGTTTTGGCAGCAATTTGGCGTGGCTAAAGCAGGGGTATTTTTAGATCGAGATGGAGTGCTGAATGTGGAGGCGGGATATATTCGCAAAGTGGAAGATTTGCAGTTATATCCCGGTGCTGCTGGTGCTGTGAAGCGCCTGAATGACTTGCAAATCCCCACAATTCTCGTTTCTAATCAATCTGGTGCTGCCCGCAATTATTACCCTAAAGACCATATTGATGCTTTGCATGAGCGTTTGCAGGAACTGTTAGCCTCCGAAGGGGGAGCAAAACTGGATGCTCTTTATTACTGTCCCTACCTCAGCCCTGGTGCTGGAGGCATTAACCCGGAGTTTACCCGTTGGAGTACTTGGCGTAAACCCAATACTGGTATGCTGGTAGCTGCTGCTTGGGAATGGGATCTAGACCTGAAGCAGAGTTTTGTGGTGGGGGACAAGGCTACAGATATAGATATGGCTCACAATGCTGGAGCCACAGGGATTTTAGTTCAAACTGGCTATGGAGCGAAGGTTCTGAAGGGAGACTATCAACACCGGACTCAACCGGATTATATTGCTACTGATTTAGGAGAGGCTGTGACTTGGATTCTTTCCCGTAGGGTGCGTTGGTAACGCACCGTCTCAGAGTAAGACAAAGTTACTTGTCTTAATCAAGATAAAATGGTATCATGTTTACAACTAATTTAACTTCCTCTCATGTCTAACTCTCTTTATGTCCAATATGGATGTGGTTTTTGTGCTCCTGAAAGCTGGTTGAACTTTGATTCAGCTCTTACCGTCTGGATAGAAAGATTACCATTAATAGGTCGCTTTTATAGCAGTCCTAAAGCAATTGGTGAAAGTCAGCAGGTTAAACGATGTAGATTTCCTGAACATATTCGTTATGGTGATATAGTTCGGGGATTACCTGTTAGTGAAAACTCCTGTTCTGGTGTTTATGCATGCCATATTTTAGAACATCTGTGTTTGGAAGAATTTCGACTAGCTTTATTGAATACCTTCAATATTTTGAAGCCAGGAGGAATTTTTCGCTTAATTGTACCCGACTTAGAGATTGCTGCCAAAAATTACCTGTCATCTGACTCACCAACAGCGTCTATTGAATTCCTAAAATCTACAATGATAGGTACAAAAAAGCGTTCAATAGGACTGAAATCATTTTTAAAGAATGCTTTGGGGTCAAATTCTGTTGCCCATTTGTGGATGTGGGATTACAAGGCTCTCAGCCAAGAGTTGTTAACAGTAGGATTTTCTGATATAAGACCTGCTCACTTCAATGATTCAGAAGACAAAAGGTTTTCTGAAGTTGAAGAGAAATATCGTTTTGTAGATGCAGTTGCCATACAAGCGAAGAAAAGTGTCTAGCTTAGTTGTAGGGTGAGCAAGATAGATTTTATCAATTCTCAGCTCCAAACCCCTAAACCTTGCCCACCAGTGAGGGTTTCACCCAGAGACGCAGAGACGCAGAGGGGGAAAAGAGCGGTTGCTTTTCTCCCTCCATTAAATTAAAATGATAGTTAAAAGCAATTAATGGATACAGGGAAAATGAAGAAAACTATTGCCCTCGTTGGATTTGCTGCTATATTAGCCAACTTCACTCTTGCTTGTAGTACCCGTCAAGAAACAAGTGGAAGTCAAGAAGCGTATCGTCAGGAAGCTGAATCTTCACAACGACAAGATACAGTAAAAGAGCAAAATTTTTCCCCGGAACTACTTGCTCCTCCAACTTGGCAAGCAAGGAGAGCAGCAGAACCAAACCAACAACAAAACTCACTCCCGGTAACAGTTGAACCAGAAGATAAAGAAGAAACCCACTCAGAAGAATATGCTCCCCTCGATGATAACCCTTACCAATTAGTTCAAACCAACCCTCTCTCTACCTTTTCCATCGATGTAGATACTGCTTCCTATAGCAATGTTCGCCGTTTTCTCACCCGGGGTCAATTACCCCCTTCCGACTCTGTGAGAATCGAAGAATTAATCAATTATTTCACCTACGACTATCCTCAGCCCCAAGATAACCATCCTTTTGCAGTGGCTACGGAAATTTCCTCAGCCCCTTGGAATCCTACTCATAAACTAGTCCATATTGGGGTACAAGGTCAAAAAATTGCCACAGAAGATATTCCTGCCAGCAATTTAGTCTTTCTCATGGACGTTTCCGGTTCCATGAATAACCCCAATAAACTGCCTTTGCTCAAATCGGCTTTCCGGTTGCTGGTTAACGAATTGAGACCAGAAGATAGGGTAGCTATTGTGGTCTATGCTGGTGCTGCTGGTTTAGTATTACCTTCCACTCCTGGTACAGAAAAGGATAAGATTTTAGCAGCGATTGAGAATTTGGAAGCAGGAGGTTCTACTGCGGGGGGTGCGGGGATTAAACTAGCATATCAAGTAGCTAAGGATAATTATATACCTTCGGGTAACAATCGGATTATCCTGGCTACAGATGGAGATTTTAATGTGGGGATTTCCAGTGATAGGGAGTTAGTGGAATTGATTGAAGAAAAGCGGGCACAAGGTGTATTTCTAGATAAGGGCAATGGTAACTATGCTTATCTAGATAGTATTTTAGAGGCTAAGAAAGTTTTAGTCAAGGAAATGGGGGCTACTCTCTTTACCATTGCTAAAGATGTGAAAATTCAAGTAGAATTCAATCCAACAAAGGTAAAAGCCTATCGTTTAATCGGTTATGAAAATCGCCTCTTACAGGACAAAGATTTTAACGACGATACCAAAGATGCCGGGGAATTAGGAGCAGGTCATTCCGTCACCGCACTCTATGAAATTATTCCCGTGGGAGCGGATACTGAGGTAAAATTGCCCCAGGTTGACTCCTTACGATACCAATATCCTATCGCTTCCGCTGAGTCTTATGAAAATAATGAGTTAATGCAGGTGAAATTGCGATATAAGGAACCAAAAGAGTCAGAATCTCAGTTAATTACCCGTCCCATTGAGGATGAGAATGTTAAACTAGAAGCAACTTCGGATAATTTTAGGTTTTCAGCAGCAGTGGCTGGTTTTGGGATGATTTTAAGGGACTCAGAATATAAGGGCAATGTTAGTTTAGAGCAAGTATTGCAGTTGGCTAAGGGAGCTAAAGGAGTGGACTTAGAAGGATATCGCAGTGAATTTATCCGTTTGGTGGAAAAAAGTCAATCTTTATAGACGTACCGTAGGGAGGGCACTGCCCATCCTACGCAAGATATAGATAGCTAAAGCACTTGAGCAAGCAATAAACCAAACCACTGCTGGGTATCAGTCCAGACTTGAAGGGGTTTAAAACCCACCTCTTGCAAATATTACTGTATCTGTTGGAGGTTAAATTTGCGGGAAATTTCCGTGCGGATAGTTTCTCCTGCTGCAAACTCTACCGTTAACTCTAGAGCATTTAAACGGACTGAGTGGGAAACCTCACTAATTAAATGCATCTCCATTTGACCCTCCGACTCATTATAAAAAGCACGGTGTTGGAACAGATTTAAATCGAAATTGCCGCCAAAACGCCAGTTTAAATGAGTTAGCATATTCAGATTAAATGCTGCTGTTACCCCCTGACTGTCATTATAGGCAGCTTCTAGAATATCTTTGGGCTTTTGTAAGTCAATACCCAGTAAAAAATGCTCACCTGGTTCCAAAGCAGCAGTAACTTGGGCAAAAAAGCCATCGCACTCTTGAGGAGTAAAATTCCCCAGGGTACTCCCCAAGAAAAATATCATCCGTCCCGGTAATGAACTTTCACCTAAAGACTTCAGGGCTAATTGGTAGGTACTCACCAAACCGCGAACCTGCAATTGGGGATAATCTGTCAATAAATCCCTGGCACTCTCCTTCAGAATACCCGCACTCACATCTATCGGTAGGTACACCAAGGGATACCCCTCTGCTTCATAAGCATCCAGCAGTAAGCGAGTTTTGGTGGAGCTACCACTACCCAGTTCCACCAATTGGCAAACCCCTGTCAGTTGTGCTATTTCTGGGGCATGTTTTCCTAAGATGGCTGTTTCTGTACGAGTTGGGTAATATTCCGGTAAGGTGCAGATTTCCTCGAATAACTCAGAACCTTTGTCGTCGTAGAAGTAACGAGAAGGGAGTGTTTTTTGCTTTTGAGTGAGTCCAAATATGACATCAGCACCATCATCGTCGGTTAAACCTACTTGGAGAAGATGTTCTAAGTGGAATCTTCCTATCTCATGGCTGCTGGGGGACTCGGAAAGAATTGACATTCAGCTACTCCCTATATTTTTACATAAATTAATAATACGGATAGAGGTTACTCAAAAAAGGTAAAGTTTCATGAAATTTCCCCCATTCCTGTGGCAACAGTGTTAGATTAATAATTGAAGCACAAAAAAGCTTCTCTGGCAGATAAAACAGCCGGATCTTCCCATTATATATTGAGAGGTACCAAGCTGTTCCATCTAATATCTGTCTCATCAGACCAAAACATCACCCATCCCGAAAAAGGATACTTCCTCAAATAGTCAAATAGGGAGCAATACAACTTGTAATAAGTTGTAACTCTGTTCAGAATCATAGAAGAGAGGAAGTAGACATTAAATTCAGGTATGGGTGATGTTGTTGAAAATAGTAGGGGCGCAAGCCTTGCCCCCTGGGCGTTATGCCCCCGGCCCCTACCCCAAAAGCATAATATTTTACATTGTTAACAATAGTATTAGGAAGACTAAAACAAGAGAACCGATGCCCACTACAAGAGACCAGAAACGATGATAACTTTGAACAGCAGTGTGGTTATGCTTTTCTAAGTGGAAGGCCCCACCCTCAGCGGCAGCGGGGTGGGGATAAATAGCGGTGGAAAGGGGGTTCGATACCCCCTTTGTTCCCAACTACGCTATGATAGCTTTTCTGGTTTCAACTTGACAACTCCAGAAGCTTTGTGCTATGGTGGTAAGCGTAACAGTTGAACGCCTCATGATAGTTTTGGAGTTTAAAGTCAAAGGAAAAGAATACCAGTACAGCGCTATAGACGACGCGATTCGGACTTCTCAGTTCGTCAGGAATAAATGCCTACGCTATTGGATGGACAATCGTGGTGTGGGGAAATACGACCTCAGCAAGCAATGCGCTGTATTGGCACGGGATTTTGCCTTTGCCATGAAGCTCAACTCCACCGCGCGTCAGGCTGCTGCTGAACGTGCATGGGCGGCAATCAGTCGCTTCTTTTGCAACTGTAAGAACAAAACCCCAGGCAAGAAAGGCTACCCCAGATTTAAGAAACATAGCCGCTCAGTCGAGTACAAGACTAGTGGGTGGAAGCTTTTGGACTCCAAGCACATCCAATTCACTGACAAGAAAGGGATAGGGAAGCTAAAGCTAATAGGCACCTGGGATTTAGCGTTCTACTCTCCTGACCAGATTAAGCGAGTTCGACTGGTCAGGAGAGCTGATGGCTACTATGCTCAATTCTGCATCAAGGTCGATGTAACAGTTGAGACCAAACAGACCTATAAGACCATAGGCTTGGACTTGGGTTTAAAGTACTTCATTGCTGATAGCAACGGGGAATTTTGGGAATCTCCAAAGTTCTATCGAAAAGCAGAACACCAGCTGAATAGAGCCAATCGCAAGAAATCTAAGAAGTATCGAAGAGGAGTAAAACCACAGTCCAATAACTATCACAAGGCTAGGAATCGATATGCCCGAAAGCATT
>JACONB010000033.1 GCA_014323965.1 Prochloron sp. SP5CPC1
TCAGTGATGCAGGGTGGAGTGAATTGGTCAGACAACTTGAGTATAAAAGCGATTGGTATGGTCGTGAGTTGATTAAGATTGACCGCTTTTTTCCCTCTAGTAAGCTGTGTGGAAACTGCGGCTTCGTAATAGGTAAGCTGCCGTTGAGCGTTAGGGAATGGGAGTGTCCACAATGCAACACCACCCATGACCGAGATATCAATGCAGCTAATAATATTCTGGCGGCGGGACTCGCCGTGTCAGTCTGTGGAGCGAACGTAAGACCTGATAGACTTTGCTCTAAAGGGCAGTTGCGAAATCCCCCCGGCATCATCGATGGCGGGGGACAGAAGCAGAAACCCAAGTAGCGATGCTTGGGAATCCCCACCCTCTGCGACAGCAAGGGTGGGGAGGATGTCAATTTAATGATTTGCCCAGTCAGAAATTTGAGGTCACTCCAGAAACTATCACTGGGGCGATTATTAATCGAGTGAATGTCACATCTGCTTTGTGGCAGCAACCTGGATTTCTCTGTGACGTAATTGTTCTAACAGGGGGGGGAGCAAAGGGGAAGTACTACGAAGATTTGCCAGTAGATTACGTTCGGGAAAAAATGATGCTCTCGGGGAATGACTATTTCTTGATAACTTTAGAGTATGGGCAAAAGAAGGCCGTCGATCCTTTTAATGTGCAGCGGATTGAGCGCACTAACAAGGAGCAAGCAGAGTTTAGCAATTTCTTGCATCCTATTGTCAGGCAGTATCGGGAAGGTGAATTGGTCTCCACACACCATATTATCGAAGATTTGGCGGCGGAATGGTTAGAAGAGGAGCACATTCAACCTTTATTAGAATACTGCCAAATGCAAATTAATAATCCTGTTGTCCCCCTGGCAATGGTTTAAAACATGGGCAATTAGTTTTCAGAGAGGTATGAGATGAAGATTATTGATTTTCACGTCCATGGGGGTGACTTTAAACTTTTACGGGATGACATCCAAGAACTCCTGACCCGGAGACCAATGGAGTCTGGGGTCAAGGTTGGGGAAGTCTTCTCAGGACCGGAGCAGATGGAGAATTATCTACAGGACAAGGGCGTTTATCGTGCTGTTTTACTAGCTGAATGTGCTCCAGGGACCAATTACACCATTGATAGCGAACTAATTGCCAATTTTGCTCGCTCCAAGGATATCTTTAATTCCCTTCGGCAACATCAATCCCAATTACCACGACACAAAGGCTGAATTCTGGCAAAGTATCAAACTGGGTGTCAAGGGGTTCAAGTTTTATCCTGCCGATCATAGATTTGACCCCCTCATAAAAGAGATGCAGTATGTCTATAAAATGTGTGAATCCCTGGGTTTCCCCGTTCTTTTCCACACCGGATTAACAGCTCAAAGAGACGCGGAACAGAAATTCATCAAGCCTTTTGATTTTCGGCCCCTAGCTGAAGAGTATCCCGAACTAATTATGATTCTGGCTCACGGGGGGAAACCTTACTGGTACGAAGAAGCCAGTACCCTCGCCCTCACTTTTCCCAATGTCTACATTGATACGGCTTTGATAGATCCATTATCTCTTCAGGAAGCATTTCCCAACTTAGAAAAATTAGCCCCAAAAATTGTCTTTGGTTCAGATTGGCCCGTTGTGGGTAGCTACTCAGCCTTGCTAGAGAATTACAGAAAAGCCAATATTGCCTCGGAAATTATCTCCGCTATCTTCTATGACAATGCTGAAAGAATACTTAAAGAAGCCTTGGACAGCCACAGTAGGACTATTCCTGAAGCACTTATAGCCATGTCAGTTAATTAATACAGCAGGAGGATTAAATGTACAATAAATTGTATCCCATGACTTATTATTTCTATCCCTTGTTAGAAGATAAATGTACTGGAAGCATTCATCAAGATAATTTTTTAGCAATTTTGAACTCTCCCCAACCTTCTCCTACTGAAAATTTACTCTACATTCACATTCCTTATTGCCATGATATGTGTCGTTTTTGTCCTTTTCATGTTAGAGTTGAGAAGGGAAGTGAAATTTACGATCGCTACACCCAAGTTCTTTGTCAGGAAATGAGCCTAGTATCCAGTCTTCCTTACGTTGCCGGGAAGTCTTTTACTGCTGTGTACTTTGGTGGGGGTTCCCCATCGATCTTTTCTGTCAGCAACTTACGGAAAATTTTTACTAGCCTTTTTCATTATTTCCAAATCGAGTCAGATGCGGAGATTTCTTTTGAAGGGGAACCTCGTACTCTATCTGACCCAGCCAGGTTGGACTTATTGAAGGAATACCAGGTCAAAAGAATAAGCTTTGGGCTGCAAACTTATGAGGAGAAAATGAGAGAATTCTTCAACATTGCTGCTACCCTAAAGGATGTAGATGCCTGTACTCAGAATGCACGGGAGCGAGGTTTTGCCGAGATTAATGTGGATATGATGTATGACCTTCCCGGTCAAAATATCACCACTCTTGAATCTGACTTATCTCATCTTCAAAATCACCAGTTCGACAGTATTGATTACTACAATCTTCACTACTACGCCTTTCCGAAAAAGTTAAAACTAGCTATGGAGTTGGGGGAACTTCCCGGTAAACCCAGCCAAGCAATGCACTTTGCCCTAGGGCAACAACTGCGTTTGCGACTGAAGGAAATGGGTTACTACGATGTAGCAGATCCCATATTTTCCAAACAACCTCAAGTGAGCGAGTACTTTCGATTGCTTTGGGGAGGAGGAAATGGCGAACATAGTGCCGAGACTATTGCTTTAGGTTCTTCAGCCCGAGGTTACTTGCATGGATATTCTTATATGAATATGGGGAATACGGAGCAGTATCTCAAAACCGTTGAAGCAGGGGAACTGCCCTTGGCAAAGCTTTCCTTATGCCTGGGAACTCCTGAAAATAGAGGAGCAGCTTTTATGGTCAAGTTTTTTGGCATATACAAGGAAAAAGAGGTGGCTCTCAATTCTATTTCTTCTAATGTCTGGGATTTCTGGCAGCAAAACGGTCTGATTTATGAGACACCCACTGCTTGGAAATTAAGCGAGGTGGGTAAATTGTGGACCACCAATATGATGCTGGATACTTTCGAGGAGCATCAACGGGAAGCCGCCATGACTTCCTTAGGATTTGTCACGGAGAAACCGGGAATTAGGACAGGTAGTTTTTAAGCAAGTACTATGAAAAGTCCCGTGCGAGTTGGCATCATTCATGCCTATCCCAATACTTATCTGATTGAGAGTTTGCAAAAAGCAGCCAACTGCCAAATCGTTTTATTCGTGCCCCAAAAACCAGTTTTTAATATCAGTGCCATAGAAGCGGTTATAGAGGTACCTTTGTACAATCCCTCTCTGGTGGTTAAAAAAGTCCTGGACTATCACCGGGAAAAGCCATTCGATGCTTTGCTGCCTGTATACGAAGGGGCGACAGCTATCACTGCGAAGTCAGCAGAAGTGCTAGGACTTCCAGGGGTAAAGGTTAAAGCAGCAGAAGCAAGTAGAAACAAGTATTTTTCTTATAGCTGCTGGGAAAAAAATGGCATTCCCGTCCCCCTGACAGTTCCAATTTCCGAACCCCAGGAGGGATGGAAAGAAATCGAAGCTCATCTCGGTTATCCGGTTATGGTTAAATTGGCCGACTCGATGAATAGCCAAGGAGTGATTAAGGTAACATCCAGGGATGATTATCAAACTGCGGTAGAGCGTCTTTTAAAGATGTTAGCAAGACCTATTGATTCGGATTTACAAACAGACCGGAATCGATTAGCTTATGGTACGGAGGATATTAAGATAATAGCCCAGGAATTCTGTCCGGGAACTGAGGTAGGAGTGGATTGTCTAGTGGCCAATGGTAAGGATCATATCCTGGGTATATTTGAAAAAGCCCCGGCTACAGGTCCCTATTTTGCTGAGACCATGTCCGTTGCTCCTACCTCATTAAACAATAACGACGTTGAGAAAGTCAGTAAAATTGCTGCTGATGCAGTGTTAGCATTAATTTCTGAGGGTATTAGTGCCGCCCATGTGGAAATTCGCTTTACAGAGGATGGTCCCAAAGTCTTAGAAGCTGGGCTGCGTCCGGGTGGTGCCTATACAGTTGCTGCTGTTGAGTATTTGACAGGGATAAATTCCTATGGGGCGCTTTTAGATGTCTTACTCGGAAACAATATCGGCACAGTAAAAATAAACAGTAAAGCAGTACTATATGGAGGTATTACTATCCCTAAAAGTGGCGTAATCCAAAGTGCTAGGGGACTGGAAGTTTTTGACCAGGTGTCAGGGCTTTTAGACGTTCAAGTTTTGAATAAAATTGGGGACAAAGTTTATGCTTTGCCAGAGTCCGCTCAACCTCATTTTGCTTATTATCTGATAGGGAGTAGTTCCCGAGAAGAGGTTCTAGATAAGCATCATCTGATTCAAAACAGTATTCAACTGGAAATATCTGATTTTGGGCAAGATTGCTAAAAAAAGGAAGAGGAATTAATAAGGTGGAACAGAATATAGAAAAAGTCAATTCAGACTTGATTGATAATGGGCAGAAAGTATTGGCGTGTCTTGAGAGTGCTTATAATCATCCCGAAAAATATCAAGTTTTATCCAGTTCTCATGGACTGATGAATAGGTTGAACAATCCTCAATATCTTCCCCAAGAAGGATGTGAAATGGGGGTAATTATAGAAGAGGCGATCGCCACTATTTTCAGCGGTTATTGTAACGTCAGTCATCCTCAATATTATGGATATATATCTCCTAAACCTCTACCTATCAGTCTGATTGGGGATCTATTAGCTTCCGGGTTAAATCAAACCCCAGGAGCCTGGCGTGCTGGTCCTGCGGCTACAGTCATTGAAGCGGAAACATTACAATGGATTAGTCAGTTTATAGGTTATGAGAATAGCATTGGTAAAGTTCCTAACGGAATATTCACCAGTGGTGGTTCAATGGCCAATGCCAGTGCCCTGAAACTTGCCCGAGACAAGATATTAGGTCGAGATTTACAGGATCGAGGTCTCGCGGTCAGCAAGTTTCAGCCTACGGTCTATATGTCGGCAGAGGGTCACTTTTCCATTTGGAAAGCGTTAGATTTTTTAGGTCTGGGGAGAAATTGTTTGCGGCGTATTGCAGTGGATGAAAATGGACGCATTAATCTAAATGCCTTGCAGGAGCAAATAAAGCAAGATATCCAAGTAGGAGCTAAACCAATCTGTTTAGTAGGCACTGGGGGAACCAGTGCAACGGGTTCAGTGGATAATTTGGATGCTCTAGGTTCCGTGGCGAGAGATTATGACATGTGGTTTCATGTGGATGCCGCTGCCGGAGGTGTATTTGCTAATCTTCCCGAAACAAGAGAGTACTTCCAAGGAATAAATTTAGCTGACTCTGTGACTATAGATCCTTGCAAATGGCTATTTGTGCCATTCGGAATCGGTTGTTTACTCACTAAAGACGGTTCGGAGTTAGTCAAAAGCTTTCAAGCTAGCAGTCATTATTGGGAAGAACTTTCCGAACCAGATTTGTTTCAAATGGGACTACCAGGAACTCGACAATGGCGCTCTCTAGGTCTTTGGATGGCTTTCAAACATTTGGGGAGTAATGGTTATCGTCAATTACTCAGAAATACTCGGGGTACTGTCTTCCACCTAGCAGAAAAAGTTCAGAGCTGTGAACAGCTAGAGCTTTTACAGCAACCAACTCTCCCTGTATGTTGTTTCCGCATCGGAAATTACCCCAAACATTTATCCATTGACGAAATTAATCGTCTCGTTCAAAGAGCAATTACAGAAACTGGTAAATATTATATTACGCTTCTAGATTGGAGAGGATCTAGTTATTTCAGAGTTTCAATTAATAATTTTCGTACTAATACCCAGCATATTGATAGTCTAATAGATGCAATTTTGCATCAAATCAAGCTTTTGAACAAGAAATGAAGCCAAAACACAAAATGATGACAGCAATACCTCATGAAATTCAACAAGCTATGTACGGCTTTATGATGAGTCACGTACTTTTTGCAGGAGATGAACTAGGGATATTCGATGGTATAGCTCAAGGAAAAGCTTCCACCATTCAGGAGCTAGCTCAATCTGCGGGGGTTCATCCCAGGGCTTTGGAACGGTTAGTTTTGGCTGCTATTGCCATGGGATTAATTGACCAAAAAGATGGAGTTTATCAAATTCCGGAACATCTGCGACCATTTTTCCAGAAAAATGCCGCAGAATACTGCGGCGAAGCATTCTCCCATTTTCGAGAAGTATCTACTCGTACTTTTCCCTACCTAAAGGAGGCACTTAGAGAAAATCAACCACAATGGGCGCAAATTTTTAGTAATGCCCAGGATTATTCACCGTTTACGGAACTATATAAAGATTCTCAACGCCTTGAGAATTTTTTATCCAGTATGTGGGGGATGGGCTATGGTCCAGCAAAGGAGCTAGTTCAGAAATATTCTTTAGATAGGTACAGCACTTTGGTAGATGTAGGAGGTGGAAGTGGTTCCTTTGCCATCGCTGCCCTGGAACATTATTCCACACTCAATGGGATCGTCTTCGATCTGCCCAAGGTGAGCCAGTATTTAGAAAACAAGCGCCATGAGCATAAGCTTTCCCAGCGACTTGCCTTTGTTGCTGGCGATTTTTTTCAAGACGAGCTACCCACCGGTGATGTGTACGTTCTCGGTTACATACTTTCTGACTGGAATAGAGAAGATGGAACGAAATTATTAAAGAAAATTTACAATGCATTGCCAGCAGGAGGAGCTATACTCATCTTAGAAAAACTGTTTAATGAGGGGAAAAATGGTCCCATAGAAACAGCGATGATGAATTTGGCTATGTTATTAGAAACTTGGGGACAGCATTATGCTGGTTCTGAGTATATATCATGGCTGCAAGAGATTGGGTTTCAAAACTGCCAGGTTCTTTGTTCTTCAGGTGAAAAGCATATGGTAGTTGGCATTAAATAATCTGCAATATTTAGCTAAGTTGACATAAACTAGACAATTGGTGAAAACTATGGAGAATCCTGTCATAGAATTGGTAATCTTTAAAGCAAAAGAGGAAATTAGCGCTGAAGCTTTGAAAGAGGCTGCTGCTAAAACTACTCCTGTTTTGCAAAAGATGGATGGTTTTTTAGATCGAGAGTTGAGTATCGCTGAAAATGAAGAAAAATGGGTGGACATTGTCCATTGGCAGAATATGAATTCAGCCAAAAAAGCAGCTAAGGCATTTGACAATGAACCTGATTGTCAAGAATTTATCGCCATGATTGAGGCAGAAACAATAACTATGCTGCATTGTAACTCTGTCTTGACCTCCGTAACCAAGTCAAATACAATCTAACTTAGAGGGTAAGAAACAATTATGAACTTATAAAGTTTGCCCAACCAATTAACAGTAACCGCAATTTTCCAAGACCTATTGCAGCCTTACGGCATAGCACTGGATGATACCGATGTGATTGTTACAGTCAATGGTTCTTTGGTAAGGATTGATAATTCGGGTAACTTAACAACTTTGGCAGCCATAGAACCGGGCAGCCCCTCAGATGTATTGGTATTTACATCTGAATATATTGTTGTCGAAAACACAACTGGTTCTCTCCTCAGTATCTCTAGAGATGGAGATATAACCACATTAGCTACAAACCTTGGGGATTTAGTTGGAGCAGCAGTAAAAGAGAATGACTTTATTGTTGTTGATTTTGATCTAGGACTGCCGGATCCCAATATTGGTCGTTTACTAAAAGTATCAAGAGATGGAACAGTCTCAACTATTGCCGAAGAGGGGCTTGGCGGTCCTACCGAAGTTATTGTGGAGAATGATAACTTTTGGGTTACTGACTTTACCCTCGGACGTTTGCTCTTAGTTTCTTCAGGGGGTGAAGTCACCGAAATTGCCACAGATTTGGGCCAACCTCTGGATATTGAGTTTGATGGCCGAAGTTTCCTGATTACCGATTTCGCAGATGGATTTAACACTCCTGGTAATGGGATAATTCTGCACGTTACTCAATCGGGAGAAGTAGAGACCCTTGTTAGGGATATTGGCAATCCATCAGGTTTGACTACTCAGGGTTCAGACCTTCTTTTCACGGATGTCGTGGCAGGAACTGTCAATCGCATTGAGGGATTATTGGAAACAGACCTGGTTCAAACGGCGAACGATATCTTTAGCATTGAGGGGGTATTCGGACGAACTGAACTTCAGTTTTCTTTAGAGGTGAATGACAGGGAACCCACTTTCGTCAATGAAATCGGGGTCTTTGTTGTGGATGATGACCGAGGAACCGTAAATGGGATTGCACCAAGTCAGGATGGCTATCTACAAGAAGCTCTGAGGGAAGCTGAAATTATTTTCCCCGGGGTTTCCGATGACTTCCTAACCGGAGTAAGTGCCAATCAATTGCCGTTTTCCGCTGGCGATAACCTGGTATTCTACCTGGTGCAAAACGGCACCACGGATGGTTTCCTCTCCGGCGATCCTACTCCGAGTGTGCTTCTAGCTCTGAACTCAGAAAATGTCAATGGGTCGGAAAATTTGCAAATTTCCGAGAGCAATGGCACCTTCGCCCTGGCTTTTGAAAACGAGTTGAATGAAAACGAGCCAGAATTTGACGACTTGGTCATAACTGTTAGGGCTGTTGATGAGAATGACAGAGAACTGATCTTTGGTACTTCTGGGGATGATGAACTAGAAGCGGGAGTTACACCTGACTTCGATGGAGTCCGAGACCTGGTGTTTACTGGCGCTGGGGAGGATATAGTGGATCTCATTACCGCTACTAGCCATACTCGAGTCTACAGTGGCAGTGATGGGGACGAACTCTTTGCCGGGACCAATGACCGACTATTCGGTGGCGACGGCAATGACATCCTAGATGCTTCTGAAGGTCAGGGGGGAAACCGACTCTATGGTGGTGCAGGAGATGACGAACTCTTTGCCGGAACCGATGACCGACTATTCGGTGGCCACGGTAATGACACCCTGGATGCTTCTGAAGGTAAGGGAGGAAACCGACTCTATGGCGGTGATGGAAATGACCTCTTTTTCCTTGGTAGCGACGGGCGTTTCGTCGGTGGTGATGGGAACGATCACTTTTTTGCTAGTACTGGCGGTGGCAATACCATCACTGGTGGCAGCGGTGCCGACCAATTCTGGATTGTTGATGGGGAACTACCAGATTCAGCTAACACCATCACCGACTTTGAGCCAGGTATGGATAGGATCGGGATTGGCGGTATCGGTGCATCATCCCAGGCAGATCTGACTTTCACCCAGGATGGAAGCTCTGCCATAATTAGCTTTCATTGTAGTGAATTGGCAGTTTTTCTGGAGACGGAAATAAGCGCTCTGACGGATAACGCCAACTTTGCTTTCATCTAATTGAGACTGTTTTTTTTGCGTTGCCTAGTTGTGGGATGATTTAAGTGGGTAAAACTTTATCATCTCATGATGATGCAACGCCTAAATTTGTATGAGCCAACTTCAAATTGAAAAGTTTAAAACCAGGAAAGGTGCAATCCGGCGTGCTGAAATTCCCAGGGAGGTTTTACAAGCCCTCAATCAAGGAAAA
The DNA here is from genome assembly GCA_014323965.1 of Prochloron sp. SP5CPC1. Lineage (GTDB taxonomy): Bacteria > Cyanobacteriota > Cyanobacteriia > Cyanobacteriales > Prochloraceae > Prochloron. The sequence continues at coordinate 9,554 of JACONB010000033.1, forward strand.
ATCGAGACGGTGAACCTGGTAGAATGGTTAGCCATCGATATGCCACTATTGCTGCACAATGTTCTGATGGAAGTTGATTGGGAAGAGCAAATCCATCACCTTCATGGGGAAGCACTGAAATTGCAAGACGAAGGTATTATCAAGAGACTCAAAGGAATAGGTGAGGCGCTCTTTCATGCTTTAGCCGAATCGGATAACCGTTCAGTGGTTTTTGAAGCTTTTGCCAGTCATACTTCCGACGTAGTGAGAGCCTGGGCTGCTTACGCCGTAGCAACAGACGAACATTTATCCTTATCAGAAAGATTACTCCAGATGCGCAGATTCGCAGCAGATCAGAATATGTCTGTGAAAGAATGCGCCTGGGGTGCCATGCGACCTTATCTAGTAGAAGATTTGACCCTGAGTTTCCAGTTGTTGATACCGTGGGTTCAAGATCAAGATGCTAATATCCGACGTTGTGCGATAGAAGCTACCCGTCCCAGAGGCGTTTGGTGTAAGCATATACCAGCCCTAAAAGAAAACCCCGAATCAGGTTTAAGTATTTTAGAATTTGTCCGGTCAGACTCAAGCAAGTACGTGCAGCGTTCCGTTGCCAATTGGCTGAATGATGCTAGTAAATCCCGTTCTAGCTGGGTGATAAATGTCTGTAACCGCTGGGCTATTGAATCTCCCACGAAGGAAACAGCTGGGATTATCCAACATGCACTCAGAACAATCAAGAAAAAGGGGTGTCAGGAGGGATAGGGGCCGAAATGAAGCTCACAGAGACACAGAGGCGCAGAGGATAGCATGGTTCTCTAGGGGTTTCAAGCGCTTGTTTATAAATCCTCCGTGCCGGAGCGCCTCTGCGCGCTGTCATTTTGGACGAAAATCCAATTTTACCATTGACGACCTCTATTATCAGATTTGGTTCCATTTCTGGCTTAGATAACTTTGGCCGCCTTTCCCTCATTTTTCTCTACTTAATCGACTATCCCTCTTCGTCACTTTTCAGCGCGGTATACATCCTTTCGGAATTCAAGGAACAATTTTCGAGTACTTCTTCGGTTCTCGCTCATTGCGGGCAATTGTTTCAACTATTACTAGTTTTCGTTTCGTTCCCGCGTCCTATCCGTGGTTCCCCCGGCA
>JACONB010000034.1 GCA_014323965.1 Prochloron sp. SP5CPC1
ACTCCTGTTAAGCCATCGGGAAGCACTCATAATATATACTATAACTCATCAAGTCCTGTTTGTGCAAGTCTATTTTCGTCAGTATTCGGTAATCACTACCAACAGGGACTTATATTTCCTCTGTTTCGTCTTCTGGTAGGTCGCTTATTCCCGTGATAGCATCCAGAATCACTTCAAGTTTACCCTGTAGTCGGTTGAATTGATGCTCCATCCGGTCGAACCGTGAGTTATACTGTTTCTCCATCCTATTGATACGAGCTTCCAGGTGGTCAAACCTTTCATCCATATGTTTTTCCAAGACGGTAAATCCTTCACTAACCTCCTCTGGTTCTACGTCCAACTCTAAAGTTTTGATCCGTTTCACTGCATTGACTAATTGTCGTTGGAGTTTGTTAATTTTGGCGTTCTGCTCTTGTTCACTCATTTTATGCTCTCACCTATCTACTAGAATCTAATACTACTGGAATGAAACTGCTAATTTACTCTCCTTATAAAGTACCAAACGTTATCTCCATTGCCTACCCTACGAACTAGGAAATCCTAGGCAATCTCGAAACCCTGAAATGCGATGGCTTAATGCAATAACAAACCATATTCAATTCCCTCCACCACAGCTTCATAAGAAGCCTCTAAAATATTAGGAGAAACCCCTAAAGTTGTCCAACGGTGCTCCCCATTACTAGACTCTACTAAGACGCGAGTTTTGGCCGCAGTACCCGCAGTACCGTCCAGAATGCGTACTTTATAATCCGTGAGATAAAAAGCGGCAATTTGGGGATAAAACTTCACGAGGGCTTTCCTTAATGCTTTGTCTAGTGCGGCAACTGGTCCTTCTCCCTCAGCTACTTCTAAGATATCTTCCCCCTTAACGGCTACCTTAATAGTTGCCAAAGCATTACTATAGGGCGTTACTTTTTCTTGGTGCAAATCGCAATGAACTTGGAAACCTTTGAGTTGAAACATTTCTTGGCGGACTCCCAAAGCAGAACGCATGAGCAACTCAAAACTTGCTTCCGCTGCTTCAAACTGGTAGCCTTGATGTTCTAATTCTTTTAGACGTTCCAGAATTTCCCGACATACTGGATCTTGCTTCTGTAACTCCATGCCAAAATTACGAGCTTTTGCTAAAACATTACTCAGCCCCGATTGCTCAGAAATGAGAATGCGACGCTCATTGCCGATAGCTTCCGGTTGAATATGCTCGTAAGTGAGGGGGTTCCGTTCCACTGCGGAAACGTGGATCCCCCCTTTGTGAGCAAAAGCGCAACGTCCCACAAAAGGAGCCCGTTCGTCGGGAGCTAAATTGACAATTTCGCTCACCACACGACTTGTTTTAGTTAATTCTGTTAACTGTCCGGACTCAAGACAGGTATAGCCCATTTTCAGTTGTAAATTGGGAATCACAGTACAGAGGTTAGCATTGCCGCAACGTTCCCCATAGCCTGAGATGGTACCCTGGACCATGGTGGCTCCTTCTCTCACTGCTGCCAGGCTATTGGCTACGGCTGTGCCCGAATCGTTGTGGGTATGAATGCCCAATTTGGGGGCTGAGTCGGAATTAGGTAATACTCTCTTTACCTCCCCAAGGATTTGACTGATTTCGTGAGGTAGAGTACCCCCATTAGTATCGCACAAAACCAACCATTCAGCCCCAGCGTCCCAAGCAGCTTTCAGGGTTTGGAGGGCATAATCAGGATTCTGCTTGTAGCCGTCAAACCAGTGTTCTGCATCGTAAATTACCCTTCTTTTCTGACTAACCAGATACTCAATGGTATCCCCAATCATGGCCAGGTTTTCCTCTAAGGTAGTTTTCAGACTTTCAGTGACGTGGAGATCCCAGGATTTGCCAAAAATTGTAATCCAGGAAGTGCCTGCTGTTAAGAGGGCTTGAAGCAGTTTATCTTCAGCTGCTGTTTTGTGGGGACGACGGGTGGAACAAAAGGCCACTACTTCTGCTTGGCTGAGAGGTTCTTCTTTCAGCTGCCAAAAGAATTGTCCATCCTTGGGATTGGCACCAGGCCACCCCCCTTCAATAAAGGGAATACCCATAGCGTCCAGTTGATGGGCAATACGCAGCTTGTCTGCTACGGAGAGGGAAATTCCATCAGCTTGAGCACCATCTCTGAGGGTAGTATCGTAAATCCAAATCCGGTTTGAGGTTTTCTCCATTTTTTCACAATTATCGCTGGCTAATTATAATTTCCAATTCTAACGTATTTTCCCGCCGTGGGGAAAGGGACATGACTTTTAATTCATTAATCGCCTCTTCCTGCATTTTTCCCCTCCCTAAAATTCTCAACGTAGTTGTGATGGTGAATCACAACCAGAGAGTTTCTGAGTTGCGCGGTAATTGATGTATCACCACAATAGCACTTTGAAGATATTTTTTATTCATCGGGGTACGTGGCACTTCTGATGTTACTTTTCTTAATAATTATAAGGTATTCTTTGGCAAATTGGTTGTGCACAACTCTTGTTATAGTCTTTGAATTTTACCACAAAGATACCGATAATATAGAGAAAAATCAGAAGGAAAACTGGCGATCGCTTAAAACACCGCAGTGGGAGTCGTAGGGTAGGCATTGTCAACCATGGACCTGGTATGATGAAACAACAGAATGTTAGATTTGACCACAGAGGTATTCATGTCTATGGTATTGTTAAATTGCCGGATTTGAAGCCCTACGGGCGGGTGTGGGGAAGATAAAAGCCTTATCTGGACTTGTCCCAATCCCCACTCTACTATTTTGATAAGATATTCTGTAGTTACCAGCAGTTATCAGTTATAGCGAAGCTAAGAAGCAAAATGGTGCGTTACCTACCATTAATTTAGCTTAAGAAAGGAGGGAGCACAAAAATGATAAATTGCCCGGAAAAGGTTTGTTACCCACCCAGTATGATAGAGTTTTGATTGAACCACTGCTAGATTATCCTTTATTTTAATAGTGTGAGGGTGTTCTTTTCCTAAGGTTCTTTCAGCAATGTCCAACGCTTCCTGATAAAGGGGTTTTGCTTTGGAGTATTTTCCTTGGGACTTATAGAGTAAAGCCAGGTTGTTGAGACTGTCTGCTACATCAGGATGTTCCTTTCCGAGTAAACTTTTCATCATTTCTAAGGCTTCCTTATAAAGGGGTTCTGCTTCTGTGTACTTTCTTTGGGAGTCATAGAATGCTACCAGGTTGTTGAGACTGTCTGCTACGTCAGGATGTTCCTCTCCGAGTAGCCGTTTTCTCATTTCCAACACTTCCTTTAAAAGGGGTTCTGCTTTTGGGTACTTTCCTTGGGAGATATAGAGTAAACCGAGGTTGTTGAGACTGTTTGCTACGTCAGGATTTTCTTTTCCGAGTAGCCGTTTTGTCATTTCCAACGCTTCTATATAAAGGGATTCTGCCTCTGGGTACCTTCCTTGGGACTTATAGAGTAAACCGAGGTTGTTGAGACTGTCTGCTACATCAGAATGTTCCTCTCCGAGTAGCCGTTTACTCATTGCCAACGCTTCCTCATAAAGGCGTTCCGCTTCGGAGTACTTTCCTTGGGAATAATAGAGTCTTGCCAAGTTGTTGAGACTGTCTGCTACATAAGGATGTTCCTCTCCGAGACGACTTCTGGTTACAGACAGACACTCCTCGAACCAAGGTCTTGCTTCCTCATATGTTCCTTGACCTCTATAGAACCTCCCTAAACCAACAAAAGGCCAAATTAAATCTTCATCTTTTACCCACTCCGTCAAAACTGTAGCCACTTCCTGAAGATGAGGAATATAGGGAGTAAACCTTTCAATGTCCTGAAGAGTGGGGGTTTGGGATATTTCACTCCTAATAGCTACCATAACCTCACACACCCTTTCCTTCATACTGGACATATGATCCACGTTCTCCTTCCCTTGGAAAAACTCTCGAATCAACTGATGAAGTTGGTAAAACCCTTTTTCCTTCCTTGACAACAAACTCAAATTTACCATCTCATCTCGATTATCCTCCAACTCCTCCTCGTCTTCTCCAGGTAAACACTGTTCTACAGCAGACCAAGGAATAGGAGCTAAAGCAAAGAGACTCAATAAACCTGCTAACCGTTGTTGTTCTGAATTTAATTCTTGCCAACTCAACTCAAAAGCAGCCTTTACTCCCCTTTTAGCAGTCATGTCTCCAGAAGGTTCTTGCAAAGAACGATGTTCCAAACCCAGTCTCTGTCTCATTTTCTGCAAAGATAGGTCTGGTTTTTTCTTTAAATAGCTCCCTACCAGTTGTATCCCTAAAGGGAGATATCCCAAATCTGCACAAATTCCTTCAGCTTCCTCTTTATCCCGGTTCCACCGTTCTTCACCAATATAAGCAATTAACAGTTCTTGTGCTGCTTTTGGTTCCAACACCTCCAAGTCTAACTCCTCACAAGAAGAGAGCAAATCTTTGTGTCTCGTGGTAATGAGGATTTTAAACCGAGAGGAGGAGGGAGGAAGATAAGCTTGAATATCTTCATAGGCTACCACATCATCCAATACCAATAATACGTCCCCTTCTATCCAGTGTCTCCAACAATATTGGACCTGAGCTTTTAACTCTAAACCTTCCGGTGGGTTTATATCTAACTGAGAACGAGCAAAATTGACAATTTCCGTTCCTAGTTCCCCCTGACGAGCTTCCAACCAACAAACTCCACCAGGATAATGGTTCTTTTCCCAATGATATCGAGAGTATTGAAGTGCTAATTCTGTCTTCCCCACTCCACCCATTCCTGAAATGGCCGAAATAACCACAGAAACGCCTTTTTGCAACTTTTCATGCAAAGTTGACATTTCCGAAGACCGTCCCACAAACTCCCTCACATTGCTGAATGGTAGATTATTGGGAGGGTTTAACTTTACCTGTTCCTTCTCTTTACCCCCAGGATTATGAAAATACATCGCTTTAGCAACATAAACCTGAGAATCCGGTTCTGCTTTGGTTTGAAACCCCGTCGCATTATCCTGATTGTTTTGATTCATGGTAATAATCTAGTTAGAGAGAAAGAAGTGCAACCAAATATAAATCACCGTTGGTGTTGGGTTTCCTAACCTCAACCCAACCTACTAAGTAGATTTGTGATAATGTATCTCTTGAGCAACATTAACCTGAGAACCCGGTTCTGCTTTAGTTTGAAACCCCGTTGCATTATCCCGATTATCTTGTAACATGCTTGTACTATCATTTTGTAGTCTCTCAGCCTTAATTTCCGAGACCATCTTCTCTAGAGTATCACGAAACTCCTTATCCTCAAGCATTTCTCTCTTAAGATAAGATATAATATCGTCTAATGCTTCCTTAGAACCTGCTTCTAATTGAGCGATCGCCTCTTTTGCTTTCGGTTTTCCTTGCAATCGAGTTACAATAAGCTGACGGAGTGGCTCCATTTTAGCGATCGCCTCTTCCGTAAACCGTTTCCCCAACTCCATGGTACTCCCCTCTGAGGACAAACCCGACAATTTCTGTAATAATTGGTTCCATCCTCAAAAACAATCCATCATATCTGTGACAATAAGAGTCTAACACAAAAATCTGCAATCGTTTGCGGTTTCTTTAACAAAGTTTAACATTCCCCACCAACCAAAGCCGAAAATTGCTGTAATAATTTGTGACCCATTTAGAAATAATCCATCCTGTCTGTTACAATAGGGGTTCAAAAATTAACAATGTCCTACCCATCTGTATTCTCAATTTCTCCCATTATTCGCATCACTCTGTTCACTTTATACATAGCCTTGACCGTACCCCTGCCATTTTTAGCCACTGTTTCTTCAGCCCCTATATCCCCCAACTTGCTCTGGTTTGGTATTGCCATAGGAGCAATAATGCTGTACGCTGCTTTAAAAGAAAAAGTAATTTTAGATGAGGAAAAAATTCAAGTAACTTATCCTAGGTGGGTACCATCCTTTTTCCGCAAAGGATGGTCTTTATCCTGGACAGAGATTAAAGACTTGAAAATGCGTACTACCGGACAATCAGGACTGGTTTATTATTTCGTGACTCACTCAGAAGAACGGGCTTACTTATTACCTATGCGGGTAGCTGGGTTTGGTGCTATGGTAAAATTAGTAGCAGAAAAGACAGGGATTGATACTACAGATATTCGTCCCCTATCCCAACCTTGGATGTATTTGATTTTATTCCTTTGTACTGTATTCTTATTATTGGTGGATAGTTGGACCATTTGGACAGCAGTAACGAAAGCGGGAATTGGGTAATGAGCAAAAATGCTCCCATTATGAAAATCCAAGGAGTAAGTTTAACTACTTCCGTGGGTTCTACTTATTTAGTGCAAGATATTTCCTTTAATATTACAACAGGCGATCGCCTCGCAATTATCGGTTCTTCTGGTGCGGGGAAAACCTCCTTATTGCGGCTGTTAAATCGACTGAGTAACCCAACTTCCGGTTCTATTACCCTAGAAAATCGCCCTGTGGCTGAAATTCCGGTTATTTCCCTAAGACGACAAGTAGTATTAGTACCTCAAGAACCAAAACTGTTAGGCATGAAAGTGTCCGAAGCGTTAGCCTATCCTTTAGTTTTGCAGAACCTATCTCCAAGGGAAATTAGAGAAAGGGTAGGAACGTGGAGCGACAGATTGAAGTTAGCAGAAGATTGGTTAGATCGCAATGAACTAGAACTATCAGGAGGACAAAAACAATTAGTGGCCATCGCTCGCGCTTTGGTTATGGAACCGAAAGTCCTGTTACTAGACGAACCCACCTCTGCTTTAGATCTAGGTCGTGCTGTTCATCTTATAACGCTGTTAACTGAATTAGCTAATAGGGGCGACACTGCCATTATAATGGTTAATCACCAATTAGAATTAGCCCAGCAATTTGCCAATCGGGTTTTATATTTACAGTTAGGAAGGTTACTTGAGGATAGTTCCATTGAGAAAGTAAATTGGACAAAATTACGTGATAATTTAATTCAAGCCGAAGCTCAAACTGCCCAAGAATGGCTTTGAAACCGACTATGTAGACTCTTGAGGGGTGCCTAGAGCATTAGAATTAAATTGATAACCCACATGACTCAATAGTAACAAAGGAATTATTAAGATTTTGTAACAATCGCTACTTCCTGAGTTAAAATCAAGTTGAATGACGAAAAAGTTTATTCATTCCAACACAAGCCATTCCACCATAAAAGACGCGCTCAATTTTAAGATCATGCTTCAAGATAGCCAAACAATCCGTTTTTACCAAAAACTTACTGATGCTATGTTGTACTTATGGCAGAGGGGTTATAGCTTTGATGAATTACGTTTGTATACTGATGGTTACATAGCTTGTCTCCGTCACAGCAATACTTTAGAAGCATACCACATCCACCGCTTAGAGGAAGAAGCTTTCCGTTTTCTACGGGATCCCTCCAATTTTGAATTACCGATGCCACAAACTTATGCACATATTAGATAGGCATAATAGATATTTAGTTGCTAGTGTGTTATTATTAATAATAATGCACTTGCAACCATCATTTTACTTGATTTAAGAAGCTAGGGCTACTTCAACCATTTCCTGTAATTCGTTATTTTGGTAAAGCTCAATGGCGATATCCGAACCGCCGATAAATTCTCCATTAATATATACTTGGGGAATAGTCGGCCAGTTGGAATATTCTTTAATTCCCTGACGCAGTTCGTTGTCTTGTAAAATATCTACTGTCTCGTAGGGGACTCCCAAGCTATTCATAATTTGGACCACGTTGTTTGAAAAACCACACTGGGGCATCAACTTGGAACCCTTCATGAAAACCAAAATTTTGTGCTCCTTGATGAGATTTTCGATTCTTTCTTTCACTGATGGTGTCATCTTCTCTTTCCTAATTGTGAGTTAATATTATCTTAAATAGATTGACCCGTAGCACTCCATGCTTGCGGAGTGTAAGTTTTCAAAGCGAGGGCATGGATTGCCTCTGTAGCCATGGCATCAGTCAATGCCCCATAAACGATTTGGTGCTGCTTGACTCTGGTTTTGCCTTCAAACTCAGAAGAGACGACAATTGCCTCCAAATGATCGCCTCCACCAGTCAAGTCTTTGACCATCACCTGGGCGTCAGGCAGTTTTCCTTGAATCATTGCTTTAACTTGATTCAGGGTAATCATTAGACATCTCCTATTGGTAGAATTAGTTTATAGTTCGCTACTATAAGGAGAATCGACGAAACCGATTTCCAGTAGCTGCTGGTAACATTTCTGACCCAGTTCAGTGGTGGGATTTTGGGAGCCAATCACTTGAACCAGCAAAGGAACCGCTAGTTCCGGCTGATTTTTGGCTCGATAAACTAAAGCTAACTGATAAGTGGCTTCATCTCGCATTTGAGCAGTATCTCTAGCCTTGCCCCTTTGCTCCTCGAAAATCCGATTTTCAATCCCGGAGAAACTCTGGGCAAGTTTTAAATAAAAATTAGACAACTGATTAAAAATTTTTCTTGCATCATCTAATTTGCTGGCTGCTAGTTCGTATTCCTGATTCTCGATCGCATCTGCGGCTTCATCCATTAGTCTTCCACCTCCCTGAACACTCAGCAGGCTATCGGACTGAGTTAGAGAACGAAGGTTATTGGGAGTAACTTGGCTTTCGGCTTGGGTTAGAGCAGGAGTAGCATCTTCCGCCCTCAGGGGCAAGACTAAGGGCAAGGATAAAAAATAAAGGGAACCGAAACTGGCAATTGTTGATTTTAGCATGAAAATTACTAACAAACCCCAAATATAACGTGGACTTTAAAAGTTCTTGAGAACCCGTTCCAATGCCGACAAACATAAGATGACATTTTCCCGCCGACTGTTAAAGCCCATGAGACCGATACGCCAAACTTTACCTGCTAGTTCCCCTAAACCGCCGCCAATTTCCAGATTGTATTCCTGTAGCAATTGACGAGCAACTGCTTTGCCATCTACTCCTGGGGGAATAGTAACGGTAGTGAGAGTAGAGAGGCGAAATTCTTTGGGCACATGGCAGGTTAAGCCCAGATCTGCCAAGCCTTGCCAAAGCAACTCCGCATTGGCTTGATGTCTTGCCCAAACGGCTGCCAGTCCTTCTTCCGCCACTAGGCGCAAAGCTTCTCGCAAGGCATAATTCATGTTAATTGGTGCAGTGTGGTGGTAAGTGCGTTCGTTCCCCCAATATTGGCACAGCATGGATATATCTAGATACCAGTTAGCCACTTTGGTGCGACGTTGCTGCAGTTTTTCCACTGCCCGAGGACTCATAGTAAAGGGGGCGATACCGGGGGGACAAGCGAGACCTTTTTGACTGCAACTATAGGCTAAGTCTATGCCCCATTCATCAATAAAGAGGGGAACTCCTCCCAAACTGGTAACGGTGTCCACTAGCAAGAGACAATTAAACTCCCGACACAACTCCCCGACCCCTACTAAAGGCTGACAAGCACCAGTTGAAGTTTCGGCGTGAACTAGAGCAAGGATAGCGGGACGATGGCTTTCTAAACCTATTCTCAGTTCTTCTAGAGAGAATGTTTCTCCCCAAGGCTTGGTCAGCTTGCGGGTATCGGCACCATAGCGACCAGCCATGTCCAAGAGACGGTGTCCGAAGTAACCATTAACCCCCACCAAAACCACATCCCCCGGTTCTACCGTATTGGCGAGAGTTGCTTCCATCGCCGCACTGCCGGTACCGCTGACAGGAATTGTCATGGGATTATCCGTTTGCCATGCGTAGCGCAGTAAGGTTTGGGTCTCGTCCATCATTTGCAGGAAAAGGGGATCCAGATGTCCCACAGTGGTCATACTCAAAGCTTGCAGGACGCGGGGAGGCACGTTAGATGGTCCTGGTCCTAACAACAGACGGGGTGCCATGTCTAGCTGTTTCGCCAGGAGCCGATGACTATCGTTAATTGATATGGTAGTTGTCATTGATTTTTGGTAAAAAGAAACTGGGAAGACGGAGGTGGGACTGGGTATGGTGCCAGCGGCATCATCATTATATGATATCTGGTAGCATCGGTTAGGATTTGCAAAGGTCTAAGGTTCAAAGTCAGGGGACAATGATACTATACCTGATAGAGGCCCAAGCCATTATTGTAAAAGAGGAAGTACATGGTAATGTCTAAACAGGTAATTTTATACGTTGACGATGAATTATTAGTTTTGAACAGTTTAGAAATAGAACTCCGTAAAGCTTTGGGGAATGAGTATTTTTACGAATTTGCTGAAGGGGCTGAAGAAGCTCTCGAAATCATCGACGAGGTGTCCGAAGATGGCAATAAAGTAATTTTAATCCTATCTGATTGGTTGATGCCGGAAATGAAAGGGGATGAATTTTTCAAGGTAGTTCATCAAAATCATCCTGAAATAGTCAAAATTATGTTAACAGGTCAAGCTAATGAAGAAGCGATCTCGGACGCCAGAAAACAAGTTAATTTATATGCTTGCTTGCGCAAACCATGGGATGGAAATGAATTAATTACGGTAATTAAATCGGGAATAGGGGAAGAAAATTGCAACCTGCCGTAC